>NZ_CALVBG010000015.1 GCF_944325745.1 uncultured Faecalicoccus sp.
CGTTCAAGGACTCTCTTCTTAAAGAGATACGATAGGTACTCTTCTCTTCAACATCATTTATGCATAGATAATATCAATGTCATGAAAGAATGTCAATCGTTTTCTGAAAACTTTTCATTGCTAACAAACCATCCACTGCGGGTAAAATTGGATGCCATTTTTGATCATCCTATGAATCAACGGTCTTCCAATCGTTTGAAAATAATGTTCGATCGTTGGAACTTGTAAAATCAAAATATCCGCACATTTTCCGACTTCTAAACTTCCCCGATCTGTTAAATGAAACTCTTTTGCCGGTAAAGATGTCATCCCCTCCAACAAAGCTTGCGAGCTCACCTGCATCATCGTAAAGAGATGATGACAAATCGGCTGAAAAGAATACACATACCGGTTTAAAGAACCAAATCCGCAAGAGAGTAAAAATTGTTTAGGTTTGTCTTCAAAATAATCAGATTCCGTCTCGATCACCGGATAAGAACTTTTTGTTTTTGTCAAAAAAACATCTTGTGTTAATTCTTTTCTTTGTACCTTGGGATCGGAAGTCAAAAGTGTCAAGATTCCATTTTGTGACATTGCATACAAGGCGGCATTGTTTTCCCGCAATTGATCCCCTAAACGAACATTGCGAAATCCTTGGTAATGGCAATCGATCATAGCCGGGATCACCGTCTCTCCTACGGCATCTATAACCCGAGTCGTAGGTTCGATCCAATTCATATACGATCCCGTTCCTATATCGATGATCTTGTCATGGTGGATTGCGATATATGCATGTTTCAGGATCTGAAAAGAAGAATCGCAAGTATAACAATTTTCTATATTTTTAATTAAAAGTGTCGCTTTCATAAATAAATTTGCCTATAATTCATTATATACAAAAAGTATCTAAAATGTGAGGTGAGATTTATGTTTTTATTTAAATCAAAAAAGAAAAAAACACTGATACTCACAATTCATGGATTTGGGAAAAAGAGACATCATGAGTTTGATCCTCTTTGTCAATACTTAAAAGTTAAAGGCTGGGATTGTATCCAGTTTGATATCTATTCCCTAAAAGATCCCGAAGATGCTCATTTTGAACAATGGATCCAGCGATGCGAAGAACGAATTCGTTCGGCATTAAGTCTGAAACGCCCCATTATTTTGATTGGTTTCTCTATGGGCGGGGTAATTGCCAGTTATTTAGCCAGTGTGTATCCGGTTCAAAGTTTGATCCTGGTTGCACCTGCTTTTCGTTATTTTGATCTGCAGAAATTAGGAAGCTATTCTTGGCATGCGTTACGAAAACTAACAGCAAAAGAGAAGTCCGTCCCCAGTTCGTTGCAAACCCGTTCATTCATGGATATTGTTGATCATTATAAAGACTCTGTATATCATGTCTCTTGCCCGCTATTGATTCTTCACGGCACTAAGGATGAAGTAATTCCTTACGAAAGTTCACGAAATATATACAACGACCTGCAAGCGTCAAAAAAATGCCTCCTTCTGATCGAAGGAGGAAAACATCGCATGTTATACGATGGTCTCGGTCATGAAAAACCGTGTTTTAAGATCATAGAATCCATGCTCAACAATGAACTTTTATGATTATTTATGTTCATTCAATAATTGTAATTTGAGATCAAGCAATTTTTTCGTTAGATCGACATAGTATTCTTGAGGATAAGCGAAACGCTTGATCTCTTCCCAGATCGTATCTAATTCCCGTTTCGAATATTCTCGGATGCCATCCAAACTAGGACATTGATAAACAACCTGCCCCCGTTTAAAAATAGGCACTAAAAGTTCTCTCAATTCGTAGGTCCCTCCCGGGATCACTTTATATTTCCATCTCGACATCGGATGATAGATCGTCAAATCATCGCTCTCATCAAATTTTTCATCCACCAATGCCAATAGATCCGCTTGTGCCATCCCCGTTTCATGATCATAAATGCGATAGACCGTTTTCATGCCGGGATTCGTTACTTTTTCAACATTGTCGCTGATTTTGATCTTAGGGATCATTTCCCCATCTTTTTCAATGGCAACCAGTTTATAGACGCCGCCAAATACGGGAGAATTTTTGGAACAAATCAAATTTTCCCCAACACCGAAAGAATCGATCTTTGCTCCTTGCTGATGAATCAAGGATTCAATGACATATTCATCCAGCGAGTTCGAAACCACGATACCACAATCCTGCATCCCATTTTGATCGAGTTCTTTACGGACTTGTTTTGAAAGATAGGCCATATCGCCAGAATCGATACGGACCCCTTTTAATCGATATCCGTTGGGTTCTAAATATTCTTTGGCAACCCGAATGGCGTTTTTAATACCACTCTTCAGCGTACTGTATGTGTCAATCAATAAAGTACAGTTGTTCGGATAAGTTTTGGCATAAAACAAAAAGGCATCATATTCGGTAGGAAAACTCTGAATGAAAGAATGCGCCATAGTCCCCAGAACCGGAAGTCCATATTCTTTACCGGCGTAGGTCGTAGCGGAGCCGACACATCCGGCAATATACGCAGCACGAGCGCCATAAATGGCTGCATCAAAGTTGTGAGCGCGTCGCGCACCAAATTCCATCACTGCCCGTCCTTCAGAAGCTTGTACGATTCTTCTCGCCTTCGTGGCAATCAAAGTCTGATGATTCAATGCCAGCAGCAATGCGGTTTCTACTAATTGTGCTTCAATAATCGGGGCTTTTACGCGTAACAGTGGTTCATGCGGGAAAACCGGTGTTCCTTCTGGGATCGCATAAATATCTCCGGTGAATCGAATCGTGCTCAAATATTCTAAGAAATCTTCAGAAAACATCTGCAAAGAACGCAAATATTCAATATCTTCTTTTTCAAAGTGCAAATTTTTAACATATTCGATCACTTGTTCTAACCCGCAGAAAAGACATAATCCTCCATTATCGGGATTGTTCCGATAAAACAAATCAAAAACAACTTCCTGATTTTTATCTTGGTTAAAATAGCATTGACTCATCGTGAGTTCATAAAAGTCCATGACCAGACTTAAATTCCGTAATTCTTTCATTTAGTCCTCCCTGATATTTGATACAACCATGATACCATTCATTTTCATATTCGCTAACGCAAATCGATTCCATTCACAAGCATCGTGTACATCAGGAATATGATAAGTATCAACACAATCCACGGGCAAGATGATTCGATTCGAACGATCATATTCATTCAACCAGGCATTTAAGCTCAATGCAAATTGAAGGATGCACAGGTCCGTGCAGCATCCGGTGATCACGATATCTGTATGATGATCCAATAAAGGTAAAAGCGAAGAAAAAGATTTAGCCGTAAACGTATTGGTACTATTCTTATATAAGATATCCTGGACATAAGGTTGAAGCTCGTCAATAACCTTTGATTCCTCACTCTCGCAAATACAATGAGGCGGATAAGATTGAAACTCTCTTGCGGTTTGCGAATGCGAATCACAGACAAACCATTTCGGTCCCGAGAAATTCTCCAAGATTTTCTTAATATTGGGTGTGATGTCATGGATCTTCGAATCGTGCAATGGTCCTTCTTTCACAAAGCCATTGATCATATCTACAACAAAGAGAATCGGTTTTGTGATCTCGGTGATTGAAATCGAATCATACAAATTTTCATTTAATCTTGCCATAGGCATTTCCTCCTTGAAAAAAAGAAGTTCTATTCCTGAACTTCTTCCTTCGCATCTTTTAAAAGAGCCTCAAGTTGGGACTGAAACTCGGGATTTTGTTTGATATATTGTTTGGCAGCTTCTTTTCCCTGACCAATCTTTTCACCTTCAAAACTGTACCAGGCGCCACTCTTTTTCACGATATTATGATCAACACAAAGATCTAACAATTCGGAAATATAAGAGATCCCTTCTCCATATACAATCTCTAAAACAGCTTGTTTGAACGGAGGAGCCACCTTGTTTTTTACAACCTTGACACGTACTTTGTTCCCAACGATATCGGTTCCATTTTTGATAACGTCTGCTTTACGAATATCGATACGAACCGAGCTGTAAAATTTTAAAGCGCGGCCACCAGGCGTAGTTTCCGGATTCCCGTAAACGATTCCTACTTTTTCACGCAACTGGTTAATAAAGATTGCCGTACATTCATTATGATTCATGATCCCTGCTAATTTACGCATGGCTTTGGACATCATACGAGCTTGGGAACCGACTTGTTGATCACCCATCTCTCCATCGAGTTCGACTTGAGGAACCAAAGCAGCAACACTATCGACTACGACCAGGTCAACAGCACCGCTTTCAATCAACATTAACATAATGTTCAGCCCTTGTTCCCCCGAATCAGGCTGAGATAAAATCAGCTCATCGATATTGACCCCTAAATTGCGGGCATAGATAGGATCAATGGCATTCTCGGCATCAATAAAAGCCGCACGGCCCCCCATTTTTTGAACTTGTGCAATCGCATGAAGTGCTAAGGTCGTTTTACCGCTGGATTCAGGACCAAAGATCTCGATAATACGACCTTTAGGATATCCACCAATTCCTAAGGCTTCATCTAGAAGCAAAGAACCGCTCGGGATAGGTTCCACATCCACGGCTGCACGGTCCCCTAATTTCATGACCGCTCCTTTACCATATTCCTTCTCAATTTCGTGAAGGACATCATATAATAATTTATCTTTATTTTCTTCTTTAGGCATATTTATTCTCCTCATCTTCTTTGATGACTTGGATCAAATTTATGATCATATCATTTACAACTTGTTCTCGAACTGCATTACGATCCAGACCAACATAATGAAATTCATAAGTCCGCACTTGTTTCTTTGACGCAATAGCACAACAAACTGTTCCTGCAGGTTTGTTTTCCATAATATCTGGACCAGCATTTCCGGTAAACGAGACGCAATAATCAACATCGAGGATCGTTCTCGTCTTCTGCGCCATCTCTTGTGCGCAGGCAAGAGAAATCACCCCTTCTTGTGCTATTACATTAGGATCCACATGAACTACATCTGTTTTGATTTGGGTCCAATACGTGACAATGCCACCTTTCAGCACTCGACTAGCCCCGGGGATCGATGCGACAGAAGCAGTAAACAGTCCTGCCGTCAAACTCTCGCAAGAACCGATCGTAATATTTCTCTGGGTACAGTGTTTCACTAGGGCTGAAGCATCCATTACATACTCTCCAAAACAAAATCTTTGAGCTGAGCAAAATAGATCAATCCGCTCAACAAGCTCATCAGACAAGCAAACCACAATAAAATTTGATCCATCGGAAGTCCAAGGTATACAAACGGCCAATTTTTCAGCAATAAAAAGAGAATGGCAAACATTTGTAAAACTGTTTTAGCTTTTCCATAGATCCCAGCGCTGACAACCTTTCCGTGTTGACTGGCAAGCATGCGCAATCCATCAACGATCAAATCTCTCGCAATCATCAATAAAACAGCCACGATATTGGCTTGATGGGTATACACCAATAAGATCAGCATCGTATTGACCAGCATCTTATCGGCAATTGGATCGAAGAACTTTCCAAAGGAAGTGATCAAATGTTGTCTCCTGGCAATCTGGCCATCTAACATATCGGTCAAAGAGGCCGCCATAAAGACAAGAAACGCCAAGATATCTCGTAAAGCTAAACCATTTGTGGAGCTGATCACACAAAAATCATGCGGGATCACCAAATAGATCAAAACGACCAGCGGAACCATCGCAATGCGGCCCACTGTCAATTTATTCGGTAAATTCATACGTAGTCTCCTCCGCACCATCTTCACCAGCATCTGTTGCTTCCGCGCTATCTGCTTTCTTCTCCTGTTCCACCGTATCATTTGATACCACTTCGATATAGAACGTTGCAGGAACTCCATAAGCCCAATATGTCGGATTAAACGTCACATTGTTATCAGCGAAAGTAAACGTCGTGCCTTCTCCCACATAATTACCAACCTCCACTGTGATCGTGCAAGGTTCGTTCACTTCAACTTCTTTTTCAAACGTACCCGAATACAGTTCATCCATTGTGCTTTCGTCTAACGGTACATCGTCTTTATAAATTACAACCGTGCTCTCTTCTGGCAATTCAATCTTCACCGTAAATTTTTTTGTTGTTTCTAATACATTAGACATCTGATAGATGTTTTCTTCTGGATTGGTGGAGGTTAAAACAATTTCTTGACTTTCTCTTTCTGCTTGTCTTTGTTGAGCAAGGCGATCTGTTTCTTCCTCTTTTTCTCGCAAAGCTTCTTGGCGTGTAGCTTCTTCCTTAGCGGCTTGATTCGATGAATGCAGGTCCATGATAAAATTAAGACCAACGATCGAAGCTAGGATTACAATTCCACCAACGATCCAAGTCTGGATATTTTTTCTGTTTTTCCATTGAATATTCCTTGATAATGCAGAAATACTCTTCTGATACCGGCTACGTCCTGGATGTTTTGAATGTTGTTTGCTTTTGGATTTTTCGTTCGGCATTTGCGCGATCAACTTTTTTTGTGCTTGCGATAAAGCCATGGAGCGCTGACGAGCATAGGCATTGATATCCGCGTCTACTTCATCTTTGACCACAACCCAATTCACCCCAATAGCATCGCAATAAGCATGTACAAAATAACGCACAAAGGAAAAATCATCTGAAAAAACATCCAGATTATGCTCTTCAATGGCCTGAATATATTGCGGAGCCAATCTTGTTTGGCTAGATACATATTCAATCGATAGATTTAAATCTTGACGTCTCTGTCTAAGAATATGATAATAGGCCACTCTATTTCCCCCTTTAACTTTTTTATTATAACAAAAAGCAAATCAATTTGTTTAAAATCGAAAGAAAAGATTTATTTTTTTGAAGCGATTTTCCGCAAAGAAACGACTGTTTCTACATGCTGTGTTTGCGAAAACATATCAAAAGGTTGTATTTTATCCACTTTATAATCCGTACGAAGATCTGCAAGATCTTTTGCCAAAGTACTTGGATTACAAGAAACATATAAAATTTGATGAGGCTTCTTTTCTAAAATTGCCTGTTTCATGGGACGATCCAATCCAGAGCGAGGCGGATCCACGATCAGCGCATCTACTTTTTTGATTTTAGAAAAAAGTTTCGCTGCATCGCCTTGTTTAAAATGAACATGATCAAGCCCATTGGCCTTCGCATTCGCATTTGCGTTTGAAACCGCATCATCGATCCACTCAATTCCATAAACTTGTTTTGCTTTCGATGCACACAATAAACTCATCGCTCCAATTCCGCTATAAGCTTCCACTAGAGAGTCACAAGGTTCAAGCCAATCTTTGATCGTCAGATATAGCTTCTTGGCCTGAAGCGTATTCAACTGAAAAAAAGATCGCGGAAGTAATTCCAATTGTAGATTTTCAATATGTAGGATCATATTTCTTTGGCCGCCTAAAAAGTGCATTTCTGGGCCAAAAATATCGACCGCATCATGGTCCTTGATACTTTGCCACAAAGAGCATACATTCTCAAGATTCAAGATATCGCGAACTGCTGAGTCTTCAATCGTCATCGATGTGGTAACCAAAATGATTTGGATCTGCTTTTCAAATTCTTTGATCACGATATGACGCAACCCGTATCCATCCCCTTCTAAACAAGGGATATTATGCTTTCTTAAACAGAATAGTAATTCTGTCCGAACCCGTTCCAATTCTTTTTCATGGACCAGGCACCGCTCAATCGGATAAAATTGCTGACTACCCGTTTTAAACATTCCTGTCTGCAGCTGTCCCAGTATTTTTTTTACCGGCAGTTTACAACTGTTTCGATACGCAAAAACAGAATCATTTTTGACTAGAGGTTCAATTTTTCCATGATAGTCCGCATATTTAGCCAGTGCTTGTTTAAGAATAGCAGTCTTCATTTGACATTGACCTTTGTAGTTGACATGCATCAAAGCACAGCCATCACATTCCGTCTGGGAACAAGGGGGAAAGCGGCGATGACTGTTAGGTTCTATTACGTTTATAAGATGTGCGATTGAATAATGATCCCCTCTCTTTTCAATTTTTACATCCGCCACTTCTCCGGGAAGTGCCCCTTTGACAAAGACAGGTTTTCCATCTTTATAGCCAATTCCTTCCCCATTGATTCCCCATTTTTTTATTTTAAGTTTCACAATTTCCTCCATATATGGATCATAAAATCAAATGTTACATTTAAATATGAATAAGAATCGATTTTTTCCAGATCCTTAGTTTTCGTTCTATACCGATAAGGTGTCATCTCCAAAAGCGAGTGCAGATCAGTCACCAGTAACTCCTTTTTTATGTTCTGAATATCTATGCAAGTAAAACCAGAACGCAATGTCGAGAGTTCTGGATTTAAGTACGCTGTCTCGTATAAGATCGACTTTAATTCAAAACAATGATAAGGGCCCGGACCTACTTGAATCAAAAAACCTCCGGGTTTCAAAAGACGATCAAATTCCTCTTTCGCATCCGGGGTAAATATACTCGTAATAAGATCAAAAGAATGATTTGCAAATGGACAGTCATAGATACTTGAAACAATATAATTCGATTGCTTATCATGTTTGGCGGCATATTGGATAGCCGCCTTGCTTAGGTCCACTCCATAAGTAGTATCCGTACAGCCAGCAAACGCTTTGGTGTAATAACCTTGTCCGCAACCCGCATCTAATAAAGTAGAAACTGAAAGATCTTGAATAATTTTTTTGATCGCATCTCTTAAAAAATCATAATATCCTTGTTCTAAAAAAGCAGTGCGAGCCCGGACCATTGCCGGATTATCTCCCGTCATCTTTTTTTGTTTTAAAGAAAGATTAACATATCCTTCTTTGGCTTGATCGTAGGTATGATGATTTTTACAGACAAATTGATGGTTTTGAAGTATTAATGGTTCTTTACAAACAGGACATAATAACATGTTGATAGTGTACACCAATTTATTTCAAGAAAAAAGCCTATAAATCTTATCGCTTTAGAAATGGAATTGAATTCAGAAGAATCAGAACAACCGCATAGATCCAAAGAATTGGTTCCATTGTCGGCATCATATCTTCCAATCCGCTCCAGTCTTGAATCCTAACTTTTGAAGCACACTCCGCATAGAAAGAACATAAAAGCAGTGATAAGAAGGAAATACTCAAAAATCCTGAAATCGAAGCTTTCTTTTTCTTTTGAAAAGTTAAAAGAAGAGTGCAAATTGTAAACATTAAAGATCCTATCAATAAAAAAATCCACATAAACATTCTCCTTAGTGTTATCCTACAAAATGATTATATCAGTGAAAAATGCAGTTGCCTGCCCTAAACAAAAAAAGATGTCGCCATGGCGGCAACATCGATTAATATAAGTCTTGATCTTCCTTTTTTTGCGGGTGGATCCAAATCGATTCTGTGTTCTGAATACAATCTTGTACCAAGGTTTCGAAATCAAAAGACTCTTCGTATTTGACACAACGATCAACACGAGGTTTTGTAACCGGATTTTTAGGAGTGAAGATCGTACAGCAGTCTTCATAAGGAAGAATACTCGTATCATAAGTTCCAATTTTTTTTGATAATTCGATGATCTCAACTTTATCCATACAAACCAAAGGGCGAATCATCGGAATATCGACAACGGAATTGATAGCGACCATACTTTCTAAAGTTTGGCTGGCTACCTGCCCAATACTTTCCCCGGTGGCTAAGGCTAACGCTTTTCGTTTTTGAGCCAGACCTTTGGCAATGCGCATCATCATTCTTCGCATCAATGTGATCGCATAGCTTTCATCTGCATTTTGATAGATCGCAAGCTGCAAGTTGGTAAAAGGAACGACATGCACCAGCAAGTCTCCTTGATAGGCAGAGATCATAGAAGCAAGATCCAATACTTTTTGTTGAGCATTTTCGCTTGTATAAGGAGGACTCGCAAAATGGATACACTCGATGCGAACCCCACGTTTCATCATCAAATACGCGGCAACAGGAGAATCAATGCCGCCCGAAAGCAAAACCATTGCTTTTCCTCCAACGCCAACAGGATATCCCCCAGCCCCAGTCATTCGGTCTGTCATGATGTATGTCGCATTCTGATGAACTTCGATCACGATCTTATAATCCGGATGATGTACATCAACTTTCCAATGACTGTTTTTAAGAATAGCGCCCGCTACGATGCGATTGATCTGATCAGAAATAATGGGAAAATTCTTATCTGATCTTCTGGCAGCCACTTTAAATGTTTGCTCTTTTTCAAGATCCAATGTCTGTAAACAAGCATCCACGATTGCATCTATATCACTGTCCACTTTGACCGCAAAACTAAAAGAAGATATCCCAAAAACACGAGATAACACATCTGCCACTTTGGCTGGATCCTCTTCTTTTAAGTAGATATACATACGGTCATGTTGGGACTCGATCTCTAAAGATGAAAAAGACTTTAATGCTTTTTTGATATTTTCTCTCAACTGACGAATAAATACATTACGGTTTTTTCCTTTTAAGGAAAGTTCCCCATAACGAATGAGAATATGATCATAACGGTAATCCATAAGTATCTAATATCTCCTTACAAATCTTAATAAACTGTTGTGCTTCTTCCTTCGTATTGTTGCCGTCAAAAGAAAGACGGATCATATGTGTTGCTCTTTTTTCTGATAAACCCATATGGATCAAAGTAGAACTCTCATTGCCAGAACGAGAGGAGCATGTACTTTTAGCACTGACACAGACTCCCTTTTGATCTAAAGCATTTAACATGACTTCACTCGTGATTTGATCAAAAGAAATATTTAGGATATAAGGCAAAGCTGTATCGGGTGAATTGATATGTACGCCAGGAATCTTGATCAATTCCGAACGTAAATAGGTGTTCAATTTTGACACTCGATCAAAACTCTTTTCTTTTTCTTCCAAGGCAAGGCGAATGGTTTTGGCAGCTACAATATTACTTGGTGCATTACTGGTACCACCGCGAAATCCTTGCTCTTGTTGCCCTCCTTGAATCAATGGTTTCAATTTAAGATCTTGATTTTTGATCAACAATGCGCTGCCTTTTAAACCATGGATCTTATGCATCGAAACAGTTGCCAGATCTAAATCTTTCCAGGGAATATCGATTTTCGTAAAACTTTGAACACAATCAGCATGAAAGACACAAGTCGGATTTTGATGAACAATCGATGCGAGTTCTTCAATCGGATTGATAGCACCCATCTCATTATTGACATGCATGCAAGATACTAAGATCGTGTCTTTTCGCATATGCTGTTTCAAAACTTCAGGAGTCAAGATTCCTTGCTCATTCACTGGCATTCTTTGAACTTCAAACCCCATCGTTTCAAGCCAAGAAAAAGAATGATCCACACTGGCGTGTTCGACATTTGTCGTCAAAATATGGTTTCCTCGGTTTTTGTATGCCAGACAATAGCCAATGATCGCAAGCGAATTTGATTCACTGGCACTGGAAGTAAATAGAATCTCATCCGGTTTCCGATTTAGCATCTGCGCAATCTTTTGTCGTGCCGTCTCCATCTTCGCATGCACATCCCGACCCGGTCGATGCATCGCATCCGGATTCGCAAAAGCGGTGTGTAAAAGTTGTTCATAAACACGACAAACCTCTGTACGTACAGAGGTTGTCGAAGAGTTATCAAAATAAATCATGATCACTGCACCTGATTCATAACGGCAGGATCTTTTCGCGAAACAAGCTTCTCATAAATACCAGGATGCATATTCTCGATTGCTTGGATCGCAACTTTTAAAGCCTTTGTATATTCACCATTTTGATAATATAATTCGGCTTTTGTCAGTTCCGTATCCATTACCGGATGCGAACTGCGGAATCGGTTGCCAAATACGATGGCATTTTCAACCATTACCGCCACACCTGTCAGGTTGTTTGCGTTATTGTAGAGCTTATAAATGAAATCGATTGCATCTTGTAGATCCGCATTCAATGTCTGAACATCTAATGGACTATGATCTAATACAACACGAACGCGCTGGATCAAACGTTCTCCCTCTTTGATATCTTCATCAAACTGACCAGAGATACTTGGAAGCTGACGCATAGCAGCATTCAAGCGAACTTCGTTTAAAATCAACTGTAATTTGATCAGCTGCTTTTTAGCTCGGCTTTCATCACTGCTTGCCCCCACAAGCATGCGTTTCATAGATTGGATCTGTTTTTCAAATTCATCGGACTCCGTTACAAAATCACGATAGTTATGAACTAGCTCTGTGCTTGGGCGATCATCCGTATCTAATTGTTTCAATACAAGTTCTCGTTTTTCTTTTAGACGGGCGCATTGTTCGTCCGCTAAACGGAAATGCTGAGTCCAATCTTCCAATCCAAAACGGTCTTTGATATTGGCATAAAGATTTTTGATTTCCAAAAGTTCTTCTTCAATCTGATCCAAAATGGAAAGCTTTTCACTCAAGTCACCATGAATTTCTTCAAAAGCGCTCTTTTCTTGATTAATATCATCCTGAAGAACAAGGATCGAATCCGTAATAGAATTTAAGATCTCATCTGCCTGCGATATTTCACCTTGATCCAGATGAGCAATCGCTTCTTCAATTTTTCCGTTAAATTCATCCAATCGAGCTTGAGGGTCTAAATAAGCAAGATCGATTCCTGCATCCTCTGTTTCTTTGATATTTGTCGAAACTTCTTCGATAGCTCGAGGAATAATTGTTTTGGCTTTTTCGTAAAGACCAGGATAAGCTGCCACAACAGAGCTGAGGGTTTCAACTTGTTTACGGATCTTATCGCTTTCGTCTTGAGCCTTATTAAATTCAGATGCATACATCCATTCTTCGAAATTCGTAAATTGATTTTCGATTTCTTCCATACGGGCATCCACGATCGCACTGGCCCCATAGAAACTGCTACGGTTATCTTGATAAACCGTTTTGATGCTGCGGAAGCGCTCTTTGACGGCGCTTGCCATTTCGCGAATCTCACTTTCCTTTTGAAGGATGTGATCCAAACTTTGATTTACGATACGGATACGTTCCTTTGTATCATCTAACAAAGATTCAATTTCATCCATCTTCCGCATCGCTTTTTTAGTACGACGAGAATCAAGAAGATTATCCGCATCCGTAAACAGATCTTCGATCGTCGACACACTTTGTTGACATGTATTATATTTTGAAGTTAAGTTTTTTACGCGTTCCATGACATCATCATTGACGCGTGCAAATGCACTGGCTTTATTAAATTTGAACGCCAAAGAATTATTACGAATTTCATTGACCTCGACTTCCAATTCAGATAAACGTTTGTCTGCCTTACGGCGACGAATCATGCGTGTTAAGATCCAAATTAAAATCAAAAGTAAGATGGCTACTGCCATATAGATCATAACAGTCGTTGAAATATGTGAATTAATAAATGAAAGCATCGAATTTAAAACATTCATCACTGCATCCATGTTGGTACCTCCCCAGTAAATCTCTCATATTATAGCAAAAGTTTAATTTATATGCATTAAGAATTGAATTTTTCTTGATTTAATCTAATGGTTTTGATATTATTTTTAAGCATAAATTGATAGCAGCATACAAAGCTGATGATTGCGCGTTGGAGCCTAGTAGGGTGATGCGAGTAAGCTACTAGCTGATAGCGGAAAAGATCATTCACAACACGTCCATCAGAGATTTGTACTGTTATTGTTTTATGAAGATAAAACAATAGGAGGAAATTATGTCTAGAAACACAGGAAGTATCTGGAAAAAGTCTCGTCGTTTAGGCTTCTCTGTTTTGGAAACAGGTGAAGAACTGAACCGTCGTCCATATGCTCCAGGTCAGCACGGCAAAGGACGTCGTGTAAAATTAACGAACTATGGTTTGCAGCTGCAGGAAAAACAGCGTATTCGCCACACTTATCAATTAAGTGAAAAACAATTCTACAACACTTACAAGAAAGCCAGCAAAAAAGCTGGTGCATCTGGTGAAAACTTCTTGATCATGTTGGAATCCAGATTAGATAACCTTGTTTATCGTATGGGATTTGCTCGCACTCGCCGTGGAAGCCGTCAGTTGGTCAACCACGGACACATCTTTGTCGATGGTAAGAAAGTAGATATTCCAAGCTACCAGGTTAAACCAGGACAAGTGATCGAAGTTCGTGAAAGAGCTAAGAACATGGCTTGCATCAAAGAAGCTTTAGAAGCGAATACAGCGACTGTTGATTATGTAGAAGTAGATAAAGAAGCGAAAAAAGGAACATATACTCGTTATCCTGAACGTAATGAATTATTTACTTCACAACCTATCAACGAACTGTTGGTTGTTGAGTTCTATAATCGTTAATGAAAAAAAATTCCCAGTTTTGGGAATTTTTTTATGTTTCATGGATAAACCCAATATGTTCAGCCACAAATACGGTATTGTAATAGACTTTATCCTCTTTATGAAAAGGTCGACTTGCCATTCTCCCTTTTACACTGATCCAAGATCCTTCTTTTGCCGTATGACATAAAGTCTCAGCCAATCCTCTCCAAACCTCGATCTGAAATGTATCCATTTCATAAATCCCCTCTGCATTCGCATAAGGTCTTTCTACATTGACCCACACATTACAAACTTTTTCTCCCGAAGGAATTTCTCGCAATCGCGGCATTTCTTTAATTTGGCCGACAATACAAAAAACGTTCATAGTTACCTCCCTATCCGGTATGGGAATCTACCCATATCTATCACCTGCCTTCGCCCTCATTGTAGATACATTTAAAAATTCAAACAAATGACCTAAAATCTCTAAACTCCTCATAAAGACCGTGTTTTACAGAGATGGTTTTGATGTAAACATGAAAAAAATCCTCATTTTAGAGGATTTAAGATTGATCGTAACCTTTTATGACAATATGGCTTTGAGAAGAAAGATCTAATCGAGAAACGGCCTGAAAGGTAGATTCCGCATCTAAAGAAGCAATTAAATCCAGCTGTTCTGTTAAGGATATGCCCTGGATCTTCGATTGAAAAAGCTCGATCGCAAGCCCTTCAAAACGATCAAACACTCGAATTTGTTGGGCATAGAGTCGATTTTTTAACGCGGTAAATATATCATCTGAAATTTTTTGATTTTGCATCTGCCATAAAACATGCTCAATTATTTTATAAAACTGATCAGAGAAAGCTGTCTGTGCATAAAATAACAGATAAGCATGATCTGGCATGACATCACATTCGGCGCCAGAATCTAAATTTAAGATTCGTTGATCGATCCAAGCTTGGAACTCTGTGGAAAAAGTTGAAAAATAAGCATCTAAGGTAAGTTGGATCTGCGTTTCTAATAAAAACCGAACTTGAGGATCTTCCTCGGGTTTTAATTTAACGGCCAGCCCCACATAAGGATTATTGATATCCATGGTCTTGACATAAAAAGGATCAGCAACCTGTAAACTCTCTTTAAAAAGAAATGGATTTTCCTGTCTACCCGTGCAGTTTGGAAATGAACTTTCGATCTTTTTGATCTCGTTGATCAATTTTTGCGGGTCTTGGGCAGATACACCAATCAAGATCATGTTCTTGGGGTCATAATGATTTCGATAGAAGGATTCTAAATTTTTTTTATCCATCGACAGAATATCTTCTTTTTTTCCAATAACATCATCTTTCATTGGATGCTTGTCATATAAGGCATTCCATACAGACATCAAAAAGGCGGAATCGGGATTTTGATGAACCATTTCCCATTCACTGAGAATAATTCCCTTTTCTTTTTCTACGATATCGTCATTCAAATCCAGGCTCTGAACAAAACGCAATAAAAGATCTAATGGTTGTTCAGGATCTTCGGTTGTCGAAAAATAAAAAGCCGTCTCATAGGGACTTGTAAAAGCGTTAACTTGACATGATAATTGGGCAAATTGATCTGAAACATCTCCACCCTGATAATGAAACATGACATGTTCTAAAAAATGAGCACATCCTGAAGGATAAATAATTTTCTCTTTATTGATGAATTGAGTGCGATCGACTCCTCCGCATTTTATCCCACATAAGAAAAAAGAGCGAGAAAAGTCCGGCTTATGAACCAAAATGACACGAAGCCCATTATCACATTCATACTCAAAAGATTTAAAATCAAGATTCTTCATTCAGTGTTCCCTCCACAATAGCGACAGCACATCGTTTAAACTTGGATGCCGCATGAGAAATCTGATCTTTCGAGAGCGCATTGATCAGTGTAATTCGTGAAAGATCAGATAACGCATCTTTTAACAACTCCTCTCGAAAAGCTTTGTTGATGAGTCCAAAAGGATCATCTTGTTGAAAACGAATGGAATCGACCCATTCTTTTTTAGCGCACTCTAAAAGCTCACTTGGAAAAATCCCCTTCACTAAAACATCCATTTGTTCATCAATCAATTCCATTACCCGATCGATATGTTCTCTGGATGTACCCACCTGGATCGTCATGATTCCATCAAAATGAATCAAAGAGGCATAAACAGAATAACAAAGACTGTTTTGTTCCCGAATCGATCGGAACAAAAGGTTATTTGTGCATTGTCCAAGGATTGATACTGCCAAAACTTCTGCCATATAATCATCAGAATCTACATCGATCCCTGTAGAATAGGCCAAAGAAAGAATCGACTGACTCCGTGGCTTAAAGACCTTTGTTGTGGTGTCAGTCCCCTCTTTATAAAGATTAGAAGTACGAGAAAGTTTGTCGAATTCTTCGATTTTCGAAAAATACGACAAAATTTGTGAATCCACTTGTCCGCATATATAGATCTTCTTGGGAGCTGATTGTATCTGATGAAGAAAGGATACACAATCTTCAAATTTTATATGTTCGAAATCTTCTAACGAACCATGTAGAGGATGAGAAACAGTATGCGTTGGACTTAATAAAGAAAAGCATAAACTCATAGCCGATGTTTCAGGATCATCCTGAAGTTGACAAAGCCGGTCTCGCAACAAAAATTTAGCTTCCTCAAAACTTTCGGTTTCCATCAAAACATGAAAAAGGAATTGATCAATAATTTCAATCCAATGATCCGAATCAATATGATGGGGTAAAGCACGATTTTGTAAATATTGAAAGCGCTGATCCAAAAGAACTTGATTCCCTATCCCCGTCAAATGTGCAGAATAACGAAAAGAATACAATTGCCCGAAACGTATTGCGATTTGGTTCTTAGAAGGAAACTTTTCTGTTTTCATTTGCATCATCAATACTAAAAGATTCAACATGGTGATGCGTTTGAAATCAAACGGAAGAATTGTTCGAACGGAGATGGAATTGTTTAAAAACTTAGAGGTCTGGATATAATTCATATGTTTGGTATTTTAAACTAAAAAAAAAGAAGGAACAAGTCCTTCTTTGTGAAATTCTATCCAACGTGGATATAACCAATCAAAGCGTTGCCGCAGTTAACTGAACTTACAACAGTTTGATATCCTAACCATCCACCATGTACAGCCTGTCCGTTACCAATATAAATTGCAACGTGTCCGCTATAGATAATGATATCTCCAGCAACGGGGCTGCTTGTCCAGCTACCTAAGCTAGCATAGTCACTTGGCCAACCATGGAAGTTAATTCCCACTGATGCCAAAGAGTTAGTTACAAGCATCGTGCAATCTTGATTTACTCCAACCTGTGCCAATGCTGCACTAGCAATCGCACTTGAGCTTACAGAACTGCTGACATTGTTTGATGGAGCCTGAACAGTAGGCTGAGAATTCGTTGTCGAATTTGACGTAGAATTCGATGGAGCCTGCGTCGATGGTGTAGATGTTTCAGGTTGAGCAGCCTGCGTTGTATCTTGCGCTGGCGTACTTGGTGTCTCTGTTGTTTCTACAACTTCTGTCGCAACACCTTCGCTGTCAATAGTATAACCATCTTTTTCGGCATCCTTGATCAATGCACCATTTTCATCAAAGAAATATTTCTTTCCTTCAATGTCTTGTGATGTATTCGATACTTTTTGTCCTTTTTCGTTGTAGTAGTAAGTCGTATCGCCTTCTTTGACCCAGCCTGTTTTAAATTCACCAGAGTCAGACAGATAATACTTAGTACCTTCTACATCGATCTCTCCAGTTGCCATAGATCCATCTTCATTGAAGTAATAACGTTTACCTTCAACATCTTGCCAACCAGTGAGAGAATATCCATCTGCATCAAAATAATACTTCTTACCTTCGATTTCCATCCAAGTTGATGCAACTTGCTCACCTTTTTCATTGTAGTAAGTTCCATCATCCTGCCATCCTTGAAGAAGTTTTCCTTCTTTCTGGAAGGTGTAAGTTGTACCTTGCAGAACTGTTTCACCCGTTGCAGCGGTACCGTCCGATGTGAAATAGTAAATGTCGTTACCAACATTCTGCCATCCAAATTGAAGAGTACCATCTTGGTCGAAGTAGTATAATTCATCGTCGATTTCAGTTAATCCGGTTGCCTCTTGACGAGTCGATTCTAATACATAGCTTCGATTCTTACCTTCACCATGCCATCCAGGTTGTGTTTCATAGGCATACACCGTAGAAAGCACTGGACCACAGGCGCAGGCACAGAGGGCAACGGCTAAGATTTTGCTGTGTTTTTCGATAAAATTCATTACTGTCACCTCTCATACAACAACCATAGGATAGCATGCACCCTTTTTTTTCTCAAAAAAACAAAAGTAATTTTAGAAAAAAACATTTTTTATTTAAATGCAAAAAAATATTATTATGCTTTAAATAAAGCTTATTTAAATTCTTTATGGGAAAATATGTGATTTTTTAAAAAATTATAAAATAATTTGTAAACAAACACTTGTTTATGATTTGTGAACATTCCATGCGAAAATTAGCGTGTTTTTCGGCATCTGCAGCAGAATTGTACAAATTTGAATAACAAATAACCCAAAGAGATTGCACTGCCTAACAAACCAATGATCGACAAATTATGTAAAATGGTCACTAATTCATTAATAGAAGCACTATGGAATCCTGCTCCAAGAAATATTACGAGACCAAAAATCCACATAAAATTGAAAAATGTAAAGAGAATGACTTTTCTTTTATTTGCCTGCAAACAAAACAGTATGGTTAAGATCATGCAAAGCAAAAAAGAAAGAGATATAAGATCCACAAAGGACTCCCCTATATTTATAAAGGATATCGTTCCTTTTGAAATCATTTCATAAGAGAATTGAATCAAATATGAAGAAGTATAACCACTCATGATATTCATAAATAAAAACAGAGAATCATAATTCCTCACTTGAAATAATCTTAAAAAGAAAAGAATCTGCCAAAGATATTGCCAGATCCAAAATAATGAAACAAGAATGATCAAATTTCTTCTTCGTTTTTGAAATGAATTAAAGAAAGAGTCGATCCAGTTATAAACTTTCAAGATAATCTTCTCCTTTAAGCTCTTCATTCCAACTCAATCCGGGATAACCTAACTGTCGCAGCACCTCATATACGACAATGGCTGTACAATTGCTGAGATTTAGACTGCGAGCATTGGCGACCATAGGAAGGCGCATACAAGTATCCAAATGATCTTTTAAGATATGTTTATCGACTCCTGTACTCTCTTTGCCCAAAACAAGATAGATATCTCCCGTTTCTTTTGTGAAATCAAATGAAGTGGGCGGACGATGTCCATAACGAGTCATAAAATAATAATGTTCTGCAGGATTCTCTTTCGCAAACTCTTCCCAGTTTTTATGAATATAAATCGTGGCATCTTTGATATAATCCATACCACTGCGTCGAAGATGTTTTTCATCCAAGGAAAATCCCAATGGTTCGATCAAATGCAAAGTCGAATTGGTTGCCATGCAAGTTCGAATAATATTCCCAGTATTCTGAGGAATCTCAGGTTCATATAAAACAACGTGGATCATAATTTCTCTCCTAACTCTTCTAGGAACAATCTCAAAGCAGCTCCGCGATGAGAAACACTGTTTTTCATTTCTTCACTGACGTTTGCCAATGTTGTATGAAAAGGCGGATAGTAAAAGATAGGATCATAGCCAAAACCTTTGTTTCCTAAGGGAACCGGATGAATTTCACCTTCGATCGTCCCGCGAAAAGTTTTCTCGTTTCCGTTTTCGTCAATATAGGCAATTACACAAACATAACGGGCTGTCTTCTGCTTTCCTTGGACAGCATCGATAATCGCCTGATTTTTGATCGTATAACTTGTATCTTCTCCCATAAAGCGAGCTGAATATACTCCCGGCATGCCATTCATCGCATCCACTTCCAGTCCGCTGTCATCACTGATCACGGGTTCATGCAGCACATGATAAAGAGATCGAGCTTTGATCAAAGCATTTTCCTCAAATGTTGTTCCCGTCTCTTCAATTTCGACAGGTTCTTTCAGATCCTTTAGACATTTTACTTGCGCTTTGTCTTTTAACATGGTTTGAAACTCTTCTAACTTATGAAGATTATTTGTAGCCAACCAGATTGTTTTCATTTCCATCACCAAAGGCATTATAAAAGAAAAAAGAGTCCAAATCAATTTGAACTCTGAATCGCCTCGCAGATGCGTTTGCCCATCTCTTTGCATCCGATCAATTGACAACCTTCACTATAGATATCAAATGTTCGGTATCCTTGATCGAGCACTTGATGAACAGCTTGTTCGATACATTCTGCTTCAGCAGCCGCATCAAAGCTATACCGCAACATCATGGCAGCACTTAAAATACATGCAATCGGATTGACCTTATCCATACCCGCTATATCCGGAGCTGATCCATGGATCGGTTCATAAAGTCCGCGCGTTCCTTCTCCCAGGGAACTGCTAGGAATCATTCCAATAGAGCCTGTGATCATACTGGCTTCATCGCTCAAGATATCTCCAAACATATTTTCCGTTACGATCACATCAAACTGACTGGGGTCTTTACAGATCTGCATAGCACAATTATCGACAAACATCTCAGAATACTCAACTTCCGGATATTCGTTTTTAAGTGTCTGCATAACAGAACGCCAAAGTCTTGAAGTATCCAGAACATTGGCCTTATCCACAAGGCATAGTTTTTTTCGGCGTTTCATAGCCATATCAAAACCGATCCGACCAATACGCAAGATCTCATGTTCACTATAAGGCATTGTATCGATCGCAATTTTTTCACCATTTTGAACAAAGGTCTCGTGTTTGCCAAAATAAACGCCGCCAATCAACTCTCGGACAACCACAAAATCAATGCCTTTATCAACGATCGAAGATTTTAATGGAGAAGCCTCCCGCAGCTGCGGCCATAATGTGGCAGGACGATTATTCGAATAAAGCTTCATACCGGCTCTTAATTTCAACAATCCTTTTTCCGGTCTTTTTTCTCCGGGAAGGCCTTCCCATTTTGGCCCTCCAATGGCCCCGAGAAGCACCGAATCCGAATCTAAACATTTTTGTAATTCATGTTCTGGTAAAGGATCGCCATATTTATCTAAGGCCGCTCCTCCCATGTCAATTTGTATGTAGGAAAATTCGTGATGAAATTTTTCTTGGATCGTATCTAAAACTCGGATCGCTTGTTCTACGATCTCTGGAGATGAGCCGTCTCCTCGAATGACACCAATTGTTTTTTTCATAAACTACTCCTTCAAGCTAGCCATTAAGCCACCTTTATCAATGATATTTTGTATAAATTCAGGGAATGGTTCTGCTTGCCAGGAGCAGTCTAATGTTTCATCCGTGATCACGCCTGTTTGAAAGTTTACAGATACGGTATCTCCCGCTTGGATCTGATCCGCAGCCTCTTCGCATTCTAAAATAGGAAGACCAATATTGATCGCATTCCGATAAAAGATCCGTGCAAAACTTTTAGCAATCACAACGCCGATCCCACAAGTCTTGATGGCAAGCGGCGCATGTTCTCGGGAGGAACCACAGCCAAAATTCCAGCCTCCTACCATCACATCTCCCTCATATACCTGGGAAACGAAATCTTGATCGATATCTTCCATACAATGCGATGCCAATTCTTTGGCATCTGGAGTATTTAGATAACGAGCCGGAATGATCACATCCGTATCCACGTTATCGGGATATTTAAAAACATGTCCTTTCACATTTTCCATAACGATCAAACCTTTCTAGGATCTGTGATATGACCCGTCAATGCACTTGCGGCAGCCGTATAAGGACTCGCAAGATAAACTTCACTGGAAGTATGTCCCATGCGGCCGACAAAATTACGATTTGTCGTAGAAACACAGCGCTCATTTTCCGCCAAGATTCCCATATATCCTCCTAAACATGGTCCACATGTCGGGGTCGATACTACACAACCGGCATCAATGAAAGCTTCTGTATACCCTCGGACGATACATTCTTTATAAATTTGCATCGTAGCTGGAATGATGATAACACGCAGCCCCTCTTTGACTTTCTTCCCTTTTAAGATTTCATAAGCCGCCTGCATATCCTCCAAGCGTCCATTGGTACAAGAGCCAATCACAACTTGATCAATTTGGATCGATTCTCCTTCTTTGGCAAGATGTGTGTTTTCTGGAAGATGCGGATAGGATACGGTTGGCTCCAATTGACTCAAATCAATCGTAATCGTTTGAATATAGGAGGCATCTTTATCTGCTTCATAAACCGTCCAAGGCCTCTGGCTTCGTCCTTCTAAATACGAAAGAGTAACTGGATCCACCGGGAATATGCCATTCTTAGCCCCTGCTTCAATTGCCATATTACAGATACAGAGACGATCATCCATGGATAAAGACTGAACACCTTCTCCGGTGAATTCTAAGGAACGATATAAAGCTCCATCCACACCAATTTCACCAATCAAATGTAAAATGACATCTTTACCAGATACATAAGGCGATAATTTTCCTTTTAATTCGACTTTGATTGCTTCCGGTACTTTAAACCAGGCCTTTCCGGTCGCCATGCCAGCTGCCATATCTGTAGATCCAACACCCGTACTAAAAGCTCCGAGCGCTCCATATGTACAAGTATGCGAATCGGCTCCGATCACACAGTCTCCTGCCGTGACCAGTCCTTTTTCCGGCAACAGAGCATGCTCAATTCCCATTTGGCCTACATCAAAGAAATTCTTCACAGAATGTTTGTGGCAAAAATCCCGGCATGTCTTGGACTGCTGTGCAGCCTTGATATCCTTATTAGGAACAAAATGATCTAAAACAATATTGACCTTCTCACGATCAAAAACATGATCAAAGCCTGCTTTTTCAAATTCTTTGATCGCAACCGGTGTCGTAATATCATTACCTAAGACACCATCAAGATCTGCTAAGATCAACTGTCCCGGTTTTACTTCCGGAAGATGTGCATGTGCTGCCAAGATTTTTTGTGTCATTGTCATCGCCATGTTCTAGTCCTCCTCTTTGGGCTTGTTGTTGATGGCACTGACCAAAGCCTTGATTCCCGAACGAATAATATCGGTATCTTGGCCAGCTCCCCAACTCATTTGATCATCTTTCCATTTTAAGCCAATATAGCTGACAGCTTGTGATCCGCTGCCCATATCTTCTAAAGAGTGTTCTGTATATGTCTCTAAGGCATATGAATAACCAGTCAACAGTTTAATAGCATTGCTGACGGCATCCAGGCGCCCATTTCCTTTGGCAGTGGAATCATACACTTCGCCATCCTTTTCAATGGTGACCATCGCTGTAATATTGTTTCCTTTTTGTTGAACATAATGTGCTTCGATCACATTGATCGGACTGATCTTATTTCGATATTCTTTATTGAAAACATCAAAGATTTCTTCAGGTTTTAATTCCTTATGATGTTGATCACTGATATCTTTGATACAGTATCCAAAATGTTCGCGCATTTTTGGCGGAAGCTGGAAACCATGAGATTCCTCCAAAATGTAGCCAATACCACCTTTTCCGCTTTGAGAATTGACACGAATCACATCCGCATCATATGTCCGGCCGACATCGTGAGGATCAATCGGCAAATAAGGACAAGTCCAGCGATGTTCATGATGTTCATCGCGGTAGTGCATTCCTTTGGCAATCGCATCTTGATGAGATCCCGAGAAAGCCGCAAAGACCAAACTACCCGCATACGGTTGTCGGTCGTTGACCTTCATTCGTGTTACTCGCTCATATACTTCACAAATATGCGGCATATCGGAAAAATCTAACTGCGGGTCCACTCCATGCGAATACATATTCATAGCCAAAGTGATCGCATCCACATTTCCAGTTCTTTCGCCATTTCCAAACAAACAGCACTCTACGCGCTGGGCTCCGGCTAAAAGAGCTAATTCTGTACAAGCAACGCCGGTTCCACGGTCATTATGAGGATGGGTGGATAAAATAACAGAATCGCGATATTTTAAGCGATCGGAACAATACTCGATCTGATTGGCATAAACGTGCGGCATGCTCATTTCCACTGTGACTGGCAGATTAATGATCATAGGGCGTTCCGGCGTGGGCTGCATGACATCTAAGACCGCATTGCAGACCTCAACCGCATATTCTGGTTCGGTTCCGGTAAAAGATTCCGGAGAATATTCAAATAAGAAATTTCCCTCATATTCTTGAGACAACTGTTTCACTAAGCGCGCACCGCTCACAGCAATCTCTTTAATTTCATCTTTGGACATTTTAAAGACTTGTTCACGTTGAGCCACACTGGTTGAATTATAAAAATGGATCACAGCGCGTGGAGCTCCTTGGACCGCTTCGAAAGTCTTACGAATGATATGATCTCTGCATTGTGTTAAGACCTGGACCGTGACATCCTCAGGAATCATATCATTTTCAATGATTGTTCGTAAGAATTCGTATTCAGTTTGACTGGCGGCCGGAAAACCGACTTCGATTTCCTTGAATCCAATCTTCAATAACAATTGATAGAATTCCAATTTTTCTTCCAAGGACATGGGAACAATCAAAGCTTGGTTTCCATCGCGCAAATCAACGGAGCACCAAGCCGGTGCCTTTTCAATATGGTCTTTTTTGACCCAGCGATACTCATTTTCTTTTGGCGGATAATAACCCGGTGCGTATTTTGTCGCATCCATCATATTGTGCATTCTCCTTTCCTGCCAATGAAAAAGCCCTCATCTCTAAGGACTTTCATCCTGAGAGACGAGGACTAATTTGTATAGTTTTCCCGCGGTACCACTCTCTTTGCTGCAATCATACAGCCACTCATTGTGATCAGTCTTAACGAATCACTTTCTCTTGATAACGGTGAGTCTCCGTCTTTACTTACTTTATTCAGCAAAGCTGCTCAAGGGTGAGTTTGTGAGTAGTTCTCTTATGATCTTCCACCGATCGATCACTCTCTATAAAGCGAAGCTTATCACAGCTCCCTATCACTGCGTTTTGATTTATTTGAAGTATAACAAGGAAATAGAAAGATTTCAACCGGAAAATGAAAGATTTTCATTTTATGAAAAACAAATGAAAAAGGACGTCGAAACGTCCTTACTATTAATACATTCCTTGCGGCATCGGCATTTCTTTTTCAGGTTCCGGAATTTTTGCGACTCCAGCTTCGGTTGTAATGAATAAAGCAGAAATGCTGGCAGCATTTAACAATGCGTTACGCGTAACTTTGCATGGATCGATGATCCCCGCTTCAAACATATCGACCCAAGTACCATTCTTGGCATCAAATCCAATATTGTTTTCGGCTTTTAATTGTTCAGAAACGATATCTTCGGCATTATATCCAGCATTCTCTGCAATCTGTTCAATCGGTGTCAACAAAGAATCAAATACGATCTTGATTCCTTTTTGAACATCAACCACATCGCTCTTGATCGTATCTTTTAAAGCTGTATAGGCAGAAACCAAAGCAGCGCCGCCACCGATGACCATACCTTCTTCCACAGCAGCTCTTGTTGAGTTCAAGGCATCTTCAATACGCAGCTTCTTTTCCTTCATTTCACTTTCTGTCAATGCACCGACTTTGATTACAGCAACTCCGTTGGAAAGTTTGCCTAATCTTTCCTGCATACGTTTTTTATCGTAATCGCTCTTAGTATTTTCAATTTGAGCTTCTATTTCATGGATACGAGCTTCAACGGCTTCTTTATCACCAGCTCCACCGATCATCGTTGTATTATCTTTTGTCACAACTAATTTTTTAACTGTACCCAGATCCGATAACTGCAGTTCTTTTAATTCCATTTGAAGATCTTTCGAATAGAATGTAGCTCCCGTTAAGATTGCAATATCCTGCAGCATCTCTTTTTGATTATCTCCAAATCCTGGAGCCT
>NZ_CALVBG010000016.1 GCF_944325745.1 uncultured Faecalicoccus sp.
CGATTTTTTTGTAGAGAGGAGGATGCGGATGAAAAGCGAAGACCGACGACGATGCGACGCATTCGCATCATACAATAATTGACAAAAAGAAAAGAGAAAGAAGAGGTTAAAGAATATGACAAGTAAATTTTTAAAAATGGGATTAGCTGCCACAATGGCATGTACAATGGTTGCCTGCTCAAGCCAGCCGGCCGCAACAGAGGAAGGTTCAGAAGAAGCGGTAACGATCACGATCGGAGTCTCTCCGGATTATGCTCCTTATGAAAGTAAAGATACGGATGGAAATATCGTCGGATTTGACCCGGACATGGTTGCCTGGTTTGAAGAGTATCTGACGGAAGAAGAAGGAAAGACCTACAATCTGGAATTTAAAGAAATGAGTTTCGACAACATCATCACACAGCTTCAGGGAGATCAGATCGATCTGGGTGTATCGGGATTCACTTATTCAGAAGAACGTGCTGTAGAATGGTCTGATCCTTATATCAAGACGGCTCAAGTTGCCGTTGTACCGGAAGGATCTTCCATCACATCGATTGATGATCTAAAAGGAAAACATTTAGCCGCTCAGACAGGGGCTACCGGAGAGATCGCAGCCAATGAAGTAGAAGATGCGACAGTATCCAGTGTACAAAATGTACAAGATATTTTTACAGGACTTTCTGCCAATCAATACGATGCCGCTATCGTTGACCTGGGTGTAGGAAAACAATATGTGGAAAGCGGAAGCTTCACGATGGTTGATGGCACTTTACTGGATGAAGAAAACTATATCGTAGCGAAAGAAGGCAATACGGAAATGATCGATTTGATCAATAAATGTATTGCGGCATTCACGGAAAGCGAAGACTATTTGACACTCTGTGATCAATACGACTTGCTTCCATTAGAAAAGTAAGAAGAACAGGAAGAGGGATAGTATGTTTGTTTCCTTAGAGCAGGTTTTTACATCCGAGAACATTCTTTATTTAGGAAAGGGTGCTTTGATGTCATTAGGGATAGCCATACTATCCCTATTTATTGGATTGATTTTAGGCGTCTTAGGCGCCAGTGCTAAACGTTCAAAACACCTGATATTTCGGGCAATCGGAAACTTCTATGTGGAAGTGATCCGGGGAACGCCGATGCTGCTGCAGATCTTGATCTTGTTTTCGGTTGTCCCTTCAATCTATACCGCCATTACCGGTGAAGTCCTCCGTATCAATGTGTATTTAATTGGTATCATCGCCATGAGCATCAACTCGGGGGCTTATTCGACCGAACTGATCCGAAGCGGGATCAATGGAGTCGATAAAGGACAGTGGGAAGCCTGTGAAACTTTAGGATTAAGTTCATGGCAGACCATGCGCTTTGTCGTATTGCCGCAAGCGTTCAAGCTGATCGTTCCACCCATCATCAGTGAATTTGTGACTCTGATCAAGGATTCTTCCTTGATCTCCACAATTGGAGCAGTAGAACTGTTGAAGGCTTCGCAGATCGTAGGAAATACCTATTACGATTATATGTCTGCGTATGCCTTGGCGGCGATCTTCTATTTGATCATGACGATCAGTATTTCCTATATTGGTAAAAAAGTAGAAAAGAGGTTGGCTGTCAGTGATTAAAGTAGAACATGTAGAAAAAAATTTTGGTAAGCTTCATGCCTTGAACGATGTATCATTGGAAGTCAACAAGGGAGAAATCGTCTCTTTGATCGGTCCTTCCGGTTCTGGCAAAAGTACGCTTTTGCGCTGCATTCATGGTTTGGAAAAAGCAGATGCCGGAAAGATCTACATCAATGGCGAAGTGATGGATCCTTCGGACGAAAAAAAATATCGCCAACAAAGAAATCAAATGGGTTTTGTGTTCCAGCACTTTAATTTGTTTCCCAATATGACGGTCTTGGAAAACTGCAATCTGGCGCAGATCCAGGTCGGAGGCAAGACCAAGGAAGAAGCAGAAAAAACTTCAATGGAATATTTGAAACGTGTTGGTCTGGCAGAGAAACGCGACGCTTATCCAAACAACTTGTCGGGAGGACAGAAACAGCGTGTGGCTATTGCTCGCGCCTTGTGTATGGATCCGGAAATGATGCTCTTTGATGAGCCGACCAGTGCTTTAGACCCCGAGATGATCAAAGAAGTATTGGAAGTTATGAAAGATCTGGGCAATCAGGGAATGACCATGATCGTTGTAACGCATGAGATGGGCTTTGCCCGCAAAGTAGGAAACCGGGTCGTTTTTCTAGACCACGGAGAGATTGTGGAAGATTCTCCCAGTGAAGAATTTTTCTCCAATCCACAATCTGATCGTGCCAAGGATTTCTTAAGCAAGGTATTCTACGAATGAAGTTGAAAGATTTTAAAGTCGAACAATGGATGAATGAGAATGAAGGACAGGCGAAGTATAATCTTACCGATACTTGTGCTTCTTCTTTTTCTTTACAGGAACTCTTGGACATGGGGGAGTTGGATCCTTCATCGATTCTCTTAGATTATGGAGAGATCACAGGGAAGAAAAGTTTGCGCCAAGAGATCTTGAATCTGTATCAGGGCAAGGATCCGGATCAGATCACCACGACCAACGGCTGTCTGGAAGCCAATACCTTGGTCATGGATACATTGCTCGAACCTCAAGATCATGTGATCACTTGTGTGCCGGGTTATCAGCAGTTTGTCAGTTATCCCGAATCTCTGGGCTGCACCGTTTCTTTGGTCCATCTGGATCTTGCCAAGGATTGGTCTTGTTCGCTGGATGATTTTAAAAATCAGATCACTGAAAATACAAAACTGGTGATCTTGAACAATCCCAACAATCCGACCGGAACACTCTTCTTGCTTCCTTTTTTAGAAGAGCTGATTGCCGTATGCCGAAAAAAAGGGATTTATATTCTTTGTGATGAGGTCTATCGCGATCCTGAACATCTCGAAAGTATCAGCGATCTCTATGAAAGAGGGATCTCTACTTCTTCTTTAAGCAAGCTGTTCGGGTTGGCCGGGCTTCGTTTAGGCTGGGTCAAAGGACCGCGGGATGTAATCCAAAAGATCAATGCCCGCCGTGATTATGTCATGATCTCTACCGGAGAACTGCGCGATGCCTTAGGGATGATTGCACTGCAGAATAAAGAGAAGATCTTACAAAGGACCCGTACGATCTTACAGACCAATAAAGGCTTCTTGCGATCCTGGTTAAGGGCCCATCCGGATTTTTCCTGCGTGATCCCCAAAGAAGGAACGGTTGCCTTCTTACAGATCCATGGCATGAAGGATTCGGAATCGATGGCTAAACGGTTGTTGAAAGAAAAAGGCATCTTTTTTGTACCGGGGTCTTGTTTTGACAAAGAAGGATACATGCGTTTAGGGCTTGGCCAAGATCCGGAAAACTTCCAGGCCGGATTAAAGGAGTTGGCCCTCTTCTTGAAAAGCGTAAAACCATTATGATAAACTGAAGACATTAAGGGGCTGATCATATCATGAAAAAAAGATGGGGCTTTGTATGTCTTTGCTTGTTGATGACGGGCTGTGCCAGACTGAGCGATGTGGATGAAAGTTTTTTAAAGGAGACCAAAGAACCGGAAGTTGAACAAGATGACACACCGGCAGTGATGCAGTGTGACTCCGAGACCCAGGGAACTTTGACGTTTGAAGCCAAAGGGGATCAAATTCAAAAAATGACACAGACATTCTCCATGTCTTTTGCGGATCTGGGAATCAGCGAAGATCTGGATCAGAATGCGATCAAAGAAAAGATCAACCAGTCTTTAGAATCAATGTATCAAGATCTGGAAGGGGTTCAGGCTGTAGGGGAGATCGTTGAAGGACATGTGGAGATCACCGTAACCATCGACTATACGGTTGCAGATCATGATCAGCTGATGGAAGCCGGTCTTTTGGAATCCGGCAAAGTCGACAGTGCGTACATTTCTTTGGAAGAGACGCAAGAGAGCTACGAAGATTCTGGCTACACGTGTACAATTGAATAAATGGACAGAGCGGCAAGACCGCTCTTTTTGAAAGAGGAAGGAGGGATTCTATGCGCTATTACATTGCGGATTGTCATTTTTTTCATCAGGCATTGAACACCAAGATGGATCAAAGGGGCTTTGATTCAGTGGAGCAGATGAATGCCTATATGATCGAACGCTGGAATGAAAAAGTTCGCAAGAACGATGAAGTCGTGATCTTGGGCGATTTCAGCTGGGGATCCTTAGAACAGACCATGGAAGTTCTATCGGTCTTAAAAGGAAAACTGTATTTGATCAAAGGCAATCATGACCGCTTTATCAAAGATAAAAATTTTGATCCTTCGCGTTTTGTGTGGATCAAAGATTACGCGGAACTGAATGAAAATCGCCGAAAAGTCATTTTGTCACATTATCCGATCGCCTGTTATAATGGACAATATCGTCGGGATGAAGCCGGGAATCCCAAAGTGTATATGCTTCATGGGCATATCCACAGCACACAAGATCAAGTGTATTTGGATGCCTACCAGGATTTTATCCAGAAACAGATCCGTCCGACAATTGGCGGCAAAATGGAACATGTGCCATGTCAGTTCATCAACTGTTTTTGTATGTATTCGGATTATCAGCCGATGACCTTGGATGAATGGATCGAGATTGACCGCAAACGCCGGGAAGAGGCGTCTGCTTCGATTTGTGAAACAATTTAAATCAGTTTTTCTTGCCGCCGGGTAAGGAATACAGCGCCTTATTTTCTATCATTAGGCCTTTGAAGATAGAAAAGAAGGGCGCTTTTATTTTGGAGGAGACAATATGGAACAAAAGGCGAATCTGCAGATATTTATGGAGTATACGATCTTGAGTGTTTTAGGATCGTTAGGCGTTTCTTGCTATATCTTGGCAGACACATTCTTTATTTCTTTAGGATGCGGGGCCAACGGACTGACGGCGTTAAACTTAGCGGTTCCGCTGTATAACTTTATCCACGGGACCGGGTTGATGATCGGCATGGGAGCGGCAACCAAGTTTTCGATTGTTCAAAGTCAAAGACAAAAGAAAGAAGGCAATGCGGTATATACGCACGCTTTACTTTTGGCACTGGTTTTCTCGCTTTTCTTTATGGGAATTGGAATCTGGGCATCGTATCCGCTGGCATCTTGGTTAGGGGCGGATGCTCAAACTTTGGACATGACGAATACCTATTTATATTGGCTTTTATTGTTTGCGCCGGCCTTTATTCTGAATGATCTCTTTTTGTGTTTTGTCCGCAATGACGGGTCGCCCCAACTTTCAATGATTGCCATGGTGATTGGCAGTTTATCAAATGTTGTGTTGGACTATGTCTTTATTTTTCCTTTGGATATGGGAATCTTTGGCGCCATCTTGGCCACGGGATTGTCGCCGCTGATCAGTATTGGCATCTTGTCGCGGCATTGGCTTCAAAAAAAGAATACATTTCATTTTGAGCGCATGCCGATTCGGCCCGCTTTACTCAAACAGACCTTGGTCTTGGGATTTCCTTCCTTGGTGACGCAGCTGTCGGGCGGCATCGTGATGATCGTATTTAACCTTTTGATCTTAGGATTAGCGGGAAATATCGGAGTGGCTGCTTATGGGATCACCGCCAATATCGCTTTTGTGGTTGTAGCGATCTTTACCGGGATCGCGCAAGGTATCCAGCCGCTGGTCAGCCGCTTTTATGGAGCCGGAGCTTTGGCGGAGTCTAAAAAAATACTGAAGTATGCCCTGGTGACAACCTTGGGCTGTTCGCTGGTACTTTATGGCGTGATTGCCGGATTTGCGCCATGGATCACTGCCGTCTTCAACAGTGAACATCATCAGAGTCTTCAACATATCTCGGAAGCGGGATTACGGATCTATTTTTGTTCGATCCCTTTTGCGGGTGTGAATATCGTGCTTTCTTTGTTCTTTACTTCGATAGAAAAAACCGTGCCTTCTTATCTGCTTTCGCTTTGCCGGGGCCTGGTACTGATACTTCCTATGGCTTTTTTGCTGGCGAGGTGTCTGGGGATGGCCGGCATCTGGCTGACAGCTTTGGTCACGGAGTTTTTGACGGCATTGTTGGCGTTTTTTCTCTATCGTCAGATAAAAGGCAAGAATGAACGAAAAAAGCCATATTTTTGTGTAAAAATTTGATAAAATAGAATTGACTTCTTGCGTTTTGTAGGCTAGTATTATAAATTGCATAATAGTCTAAGGGGGAAGTGCGCCTTGGGCTGGAAACGCAGAACAAAATCAACGAAAGGATGGCATGCATGGGCACAAACAAAGCGTATCACATCCTCGATTGCGGAAAGAAATCCACACGTCGAGATTATTCCAAAGTGAGTGGGAAATTGGAATTACCTAACCTTGTTGAGATCCAGACCAATTCATTTAAATGGTTTATCAAGCAGGGGATCCAGGAAGTATTCGAAGAAATCTACCCGATCGAAAACTACGGGAAGAATATCAAATTAAACTATGTCAGCTATCATTTTGGGCAGCCAAAATACAATGCTGAAGAATCCATGTACAGAGAATGCAACTACGCAGCTCCGCTTTACGCAAAGATGGAACTGGAGATCACCGATCCGGATACGGGTGAAGTTGTATTGAAGAGTGAAGAAGTCTATTTAGGAGACTTCCCTTTAATGACGGAAACCGGAACCTTTATCATCAATGGTGCCGAACGAGTGATCGTCAGCCAGATCGTTCGTAGTCCGGGAGCTTATTTCTCGGAGAACTACGATGAAAAAACAGGGAAGGAAAACTATGCCTGTGAATTGATTCCTAGCCGTGGAACTTGGCTGGAGTTCATGACGGAGCAGAAAAAGACTTCCAATGGGCGCACGATCAATGTATCGATCGACCGTCGTCGTAAAGTCTTATTTACGATCTTGTTCAAGGCGATCGGTATGTCTTTGAATTTGGAAGTTAATGAAAATACGACCGATACAACACAGATGGAGATCTTCTTAAAAGCTCTGGGAAGAAATTGGGAAGATGTCGCAACCGATCCGGAAAACCGTGAATATATGGATCTGTATCTGCTCTTATATACAGCCTTCTTTGGAAAATATGAAGAAATTGAAAACACCCTGCTTAACGATAAAGTAAAAACGACGCAGGAAGCTTTACTGTCTTTTTATGAAAATCAGCGCAGTGATGAGATCCCGACATTGAATGGATCCATTACTTTGATGCAGGCTAAATTCTTTGATCATCGCCGTTATGATCTGACCAAGGCAGGACGCTATAAATTACGTAAAAAATTGAATGCGATCGCCCGTATGGATGGAACGACATTGGCGCATGATATCGTGGATGTCAATGGCAACGTCTTCATGGAAAAAGGAACATTGATCCACCGTGATGAAAGAAATGCGTTGCGTGAAGAACTGGCAAAAGGACCTTATTGTGTTCCTTATCCGTTCCGCAGCGAATTCCACGAAGAAGATATCGTGAAGATCCCAACGTCATACCGCACAGGTCTGATTGGACGTATCTTAGCCGAAGATGTTGAGGTACAAGGCGTTCTTTTCGATCGCGGCATGGTATTGACAGCCCAGGATGTAGAAATGCTTCAAAGTGTGGAAGAAGTTTCGATCTATGCCGGCTTGATTGCGAAACCAGTTGTCTTGACGGCTGAAAACAGTGAAGCAGTCTTTAACTATGGTCAGCGTTTATTCGCATTGGGCCGTTTGACCAATGCGAAAGGCCTGGATGTTGTCGATGGTGAAATGGAACTGGTTCAAGAACGTTATATGGTAGGCGTAGAACCAGATCGTTTGGAAGAAGAAGCCGTCATGGCCGTTCGCCAGCGTGCTTTAAACGAAGAAATCACTGCATGGCTGATCGGTGCATGTGTACAGGAAGTTTATGTAATTGATAAAGAAGGCGATACGATCAAGATTTGCGGAAATGATCCGTTCGCTCAGAAACATACGATCACGATGTCTGATATGTATGCCTTCTTCTCCTACAACTTGAATGTAATGGAAGGGGTAGGAACCACAGACGATATCGATATGTTAGGGAACCGTCGTATTCGTTCGGTGGGCGAATTGATCCAAAATCAGTTCCGTATCGGTTTGTCCCGTATGGAACGTGTCGTAAAAGAACGTATGTCGATCCAGGAACTGGAAAATCTGACACCGCGTAAATTGACCAACATTCGTCCTTTGACGGCAGCCATCAAAGAGTTCTTCTCGAGCTCTCAGCTGTCTCAGTTTATGGACCAACAAAACCCGTTGGCCGAATTGACCAACAAACGCCGTATCTCAGCCTTGGGACCTGGCGGTCTGACACGTGATCGTGCCGGTTTTGAAGTGCGTGACGTTCACACTTCTCACTATGGCCGAATTTGTCCGATCGAAACACCAGAAGGACCAAACATCGGTTTGATCTCGAACTTGACTACATATGCCAAGATCAATGAGTATGGCTTTATCCAAACTCCTTATCGTATCGTCAATAAAGACGGAACGGTACAGGAAGAAGCCATTTATCTGAGCGCTGATGAAGAAAATGATTATTTGATCGCACAGGCCAACGAGGTTCGTGACGGTCGTTTGATCAATGAACATGTCGTTGTTCGTAAAGGCGGGGAAACAATCATCGCCAATCGCGAAGATGTAGAATTGGCTGACGTTAGTCCAAAACAGATCGTATCCGTGGCAACAGCTTGTATCCCGTTCTTGGAAAACGACGATGCTTCCCGTGCCCTGATGGGTGCCAACATGCAGCGTCAGGCGGTGCCGTTGTTGAGACCGCATTCACCATTTGTCGGTACAGGTATTGAATATAAGATCGCGAAAGATTCTGGGGTCGGTATCGTTGCCAAAGAATCGGGAACGGTAAAATATGTCGACAGCCTTCGTATCGTTGTCGAAAACGAAGAAGGACAGGAGCGTACCTATCAGCTTCGCAAATTTGCACGAAGCAACGCTTCAACATGCATTAACCAGCGTCCGATCGTAGAAGCTGGAGAAAAAGTAGAAAAAGGTGACATTCTGGCCGATGGACCTTCCATGGAAAATGGCGAATTGGCTTTAGGACAGAATGTGACGATTGCGTACATGACATGGTATGGATATAACTACGAGGATGCCATCATCATGTCCGAACGCATGGTCAGTGATGACGTGTATACTTCGATCCATATCGAAGAATATGATATTGACTGCCGTGACACAAAATTAGGTCCGGAAGAGATTACCCGCGATATTCCAAACGTCGGAGAAAGCGCTGTGCGTAAATTGGATGAAAACGGGATCATCATGGTCGGTGCCGAAGTAAAAGAAGGCGATATCTTAGTTGGTAAGGTCACACCAAAAGGACAAAGCGAAGTATCTCCGGAAGAGAAATTGTTGTTGGCGATCTTCGGTGAAAAATCACGTGAAGTTCGTGACAACTCTTTGAAAGTGCCTCATGGCGGAGCCGGTATCGTGCATTCGATCCGCGTCTTCAAACGAGGAGACGGTTCGGAGCTTCCTCCGGGAGTCAACATGCGTGTCAAGGTGTATATCGTTCAGAAACGTAAGATCTCCGAAGGGGATAAGATGTCCGGACGTCATGGAAACAAAGGTGTTATCTCTAAGATCTTGCCAATTGAAGATATGCCGTTTACTGCGGATGGAACACCGATCGATATCATCTTGAACCCATTTGGTGTACCTTCCCGTATGAATATCGGGCAGATCCTGGAGATTCATTTGGGATATGCCGCTAAAAAATTGGGTGTCAAATTCGCAACGCCGGTATTCGACGGGGTTTCGAATGAAGAATTGGCAGACATCATGAAAGAGGCCCAGATGACCAGCGATGGGAAACAGGTACTCTATGACGGACAGACAGGACAGCCGTTTGATGAACGGATCAGCGTGGGAGTCATGTATATGATCAAGTTGGCTCACATGGTTGACGATAAGCTGCATGCCCGTGCAACCGGTCCATATTCTTTAGTTACGCAGCAGCCATTGGGTGGTAAAGCCCAGAATGGTGGTCAGCGTTTCGGGGAAATGGAAGTTTGGGCCTTGGAAGCTTATGGGGCTGCCCATACTTTGCAGGAGATCTTGACGATCAAGTCTGACGATATCCAGGGACGTATCAAAACGTATGAAGCCATCATCAAAGGAAAAGATATTCCAGAACCAGGGGTACCAGAATCTTTCCGCGTCTTGGTTCACGAACTGCAAGGTTTGGCTATCGATGTCCGCCTGTTGGATGAAAACAATCAGGAAGTTGACTTAAATCCAGATGATGAGGATGAAGGTGTCGTGGCAGCGCCACCTATGCCTCAGGAAGAACTGGTCAACGACTTAGAAGAAGCACAGAAAGAAACAGAAGAGGAGGCTGAATAAGAATGTCAATCAATAAATTTGCCTCGATCCAGGTTCGTCTGGCTTCTCCGGAAACGATCTTAAAATGGTCGCATGGAGAAGTGACGAAACCCGAAACGATCAATTACCGTTCTCAAAAAGCCGAACGTGACGGGTTGTATTGTGAGCGTATATTCGGCCCTACGAAAGACTGGGAATGTGCTTGCGGAAAATATAAGAAAGTACGTTTCAAAGGCGTGGTCTGTGACCGTTGCGGTGTTGAGATCACAAAATCCAGCGTTCGTCGTGAACGTATGGGACACATTCATTTGGCTGCTCCGGTGGCGCATATTTGGTATCTGCGCGGGATCCCGTCGCGAATGGCTCTGTTATTGGATGTCACTCCAAAACAGCTGGAAGAAGTGGTTTACTTTGTCAGCTATATCGTAACGGATCCAAAAGAAACGGATCTGGCTTACAAACAAATTCTCTCAGAAAGAGAATATCGTGAAAACATGGCCATCTATGGTTCAAATGCTTTCACGGCCCAGACGGGTGCGGAAGCTGTTCTTCGTCTTTTACAAGATGTCGATCTGGAACAGGAATACCAGGACGTACAGGATGCTTTGGATAAAGCCCAGGGCGAAAAGCGTAAAAAGTTGATCAAACGCTTAGATACGATCAATGCTTTCCGTCACAGTGAAAATAAACCGGAATGGATGATCCTGACGAATATTCCGGTCATTCCACCGGATCTAAGACCAATGCTGCAGCTGGATGGGGGACGTTTTGCGACCAGTGATCTGAACGATCTTTATCGTCGTGTGATCACCCGAAACAACCGTCTGCGTAAGCTGCTGGATCTGGGAACACCCAATATCATCGTTCAAAACGAAAAACGTATGCTTCAGGAAGCCGTGGATGCTCTGATCGATAACGGACGCCGTTCGAAACCGATCACAGGAGCGGGAGGACGTGCTTTAAAATCTCTGTCTCATTCTTTAAAGGGAAAACAAGGCCGTTTCCGTCAGAACTTGCTGGGAAAACGTGTCGACTTCTCTGGACGTAGCGTTATTGCCGTAGGACCGGATCTGAAAATGTATCAGTGCGGGATCCCTCGTGAAATGGCCATCAATCTGTTCAAGCCTTTTGTGATCAATGAGATCGTCAACGAAGGGTTGGCAGCAAATCCAAAGAATGCCGAGAAACTGATCGAACGCCGTGATTCAAGAATTTGGGATGTCGTAGAAAAAGTCATCGACGGCTATCCGGTATTGATGAACCGTGCGCCAACTTTGCACCGCTTGGGGATTCAGGCCTTCTTGCCAAAATTGGTAGAAGGACGGGCTATGCGTCTGCATCCGTTAGTATGTACGGCTTTCAATGCGGACTTTGACGGGGACCAGATGGCGATCCATGTGCCGCTGAGCGAAGAAGCTCGTGCGGAAGCTTTGGTCATGATGTTAGGAAGCCATAACATCTTAGGACCAAAAGATGGAAAACCAATCGTAACGCCAGGCCAGGACATGGTCATGGGAAACTTCTATCTGACAATGGAAGAGACAAAACAGGAATTGGAAGAAGAAGCGCAGCGTTACTTAGATAAAGACTGTCCGAAAGAAGCAAAACAGTGGGCAACTTATGCCGCCAATGAAGGACATGTTTACTTGGATGAAAAAGAAGTCATGATGGCTTATCAGACCGGACAAGTGCACTTGCACTCTCGTATCGCTTTGCCGGTAAAAGGTTTGAATAAGACCAGCTTCGATCCAATTCATGAAAACGATTATTTAGTCACTACGGTGGGTAAGATCATCTTTAACTCGATGTTCCCAAGTGACTTCCCGTATCTGAATGAAGTGTCTAAAGAAAACTTCAATAAGACACCGGATAAATACTTTGTTTCGCCTGGACAAAATGTGAAACAAACCATCGCGGATCTGGAAGTGACTCCGGCCGTGAAGAAAAAAGATCTGGGAAAAGTCATTGCCGAAGTCTTTAACCGTTATTCGGTGGATCAGACAGCAGAAATCTTAGACCAGATCAAATCCATGGGATTCAAATATTCGACTGTTGCCGGTATCACGGTATCCTTAAGCGATATCGAGGTAGCGCCGAATAAGGAAGAACACGTTGAATATGGTCGTAAAAAGGCGGAAGAACTCAAACATCTGCAGCGCAAAGGTATGTTGACGATGGAAGAGTGGGAACGCCACTTGAATAAACTGTGGGAAAATGTAAAAGACGAGATCGCAGATGAATTGTTGGCGAACTTGCCGCGTAAAAACCCAATCAACATGATGGCTCGTTCCGGAGCCCGTGGTAACCGTTCAAACTTTACACAGCTGGCGGGTATGCGTGGATTGATGGCGAAGCCAGGACATGGTAAGGCTGCCGGCGGCGGATATGTATCTTCCATCATCGAGGTTCCGATCTATTCTTGTTTCCGTGAGGGATTGAATGTATCCGAATTCTTTACCAGTACCCATGGTGTGCGTAAAGGTTTGACCGATACGGCCTTGAAAACAGCCGAGTCTGGTTACCTGACTCGTCGTTTGGTGGATGTTGCCCAAGATGTCATCATCAAAGAAGATGACTGTGGTACAGATAAAGGATACTGGGTTGAATCTTTGATCGACCGCAAGAATAACACAGTGATCGAGCCGTTGATGGATCGTTTGGTGGGCCGTTATTCAAAACAGGATGTCACAGATCCAAATACAGGCGAACTGATCATTGCCAGCGATGAATTTATTACCGAAGAGATTGCCAAACAGATCGTTGATGCCGGTATCACCGGTATGTATATCCGTTCTGTCTTTACTTGTAAATCGACGCATGGGGTGTGCCGTAAATGTTATGGCCGCAACATGGCAACAGGAAAAGATGTTGAGGTCGGAGAAGCAATCGGTATCATGGCTGCTCAAAGTATTGGGGAACCAGGTACACAGCTGACCATGCGTACATTCCACACCGGTGGGGTAGCCGGTGCCGGTACAGGGGACATCACACAAGGTCTTCCTCGTGTTGAAGAGTTGTTTGAAGCTCGCTGTCCAAAAGGGGTTGCGGCGATTGCCCAGATCTCTGGTGAGATCACTTCGATTGAACGAATCGAAGGTACAATGCGTCAGGAAGTCATCATCACCAACGAAAGTGAAAGCATTTCTCACAAGATCAATGCCAACCAGTCTATGCGTCCTTGGGTACAGGTCGGTGCTCAGATCCAGGCTGGAGAAGCTTTGACAGAGGGACCGTTAGATCCAAAAGAATTGTTGCGCGTAGCGGGTGTACGTGAAGTGCAAGATTATATCTTGAAAGAAGTCAAGAAAGTATACCAGTCTCAAGGTATCGAAATTTCCGATAAACACTTGGAAGTGATGATCAAACAGATGATGAAGAAAGTCATCGTGGTCGACAGCGGTGATACGGATCTGAATGTAGGTGTTCAGTTGTCATTGAACAACATTACCAAGATCAACCGTGATGCCTTGTTGTCAGGAAAAACGCCAGCGCAGTTCAAACCAGTGCTGCTGGGGATTTCAAAGGCTTCTGTGGAAACGGATTCTTTCTTGTCGGCTGCCAGCTTCCAGGAAACAACGAAAGTGTTGACGGATGCGACTATCAAAGGCAAGGTCGATCATTTGATCGGATTGAAAGAGAATGTCATTATCGGTAAGTTGATTCCAGCAGGAACCGGATGTACAGGAAATCGTCCGCAAAATGAACTGGTCAAAGCCAAGGCAAAAGAACTTCGCGATAAACGTTTGGCACGAATGAATGAAGTCAAAGATGAAGAATTTGATAAGATCATCAATGCGAATGCGTTAGACGAAGAAGCCAGCTTGAATGAAGATGTACTCGATCATGAAAGCATTTTAGGAGATACAGCTCCAGAAGCTGAATCTTTAGATATCCAGGCATCTTTTGAGGAATAACATGAAAAAGAGATCAACACGATCTCTTTTTTTGTGTCCACAAAAAAAAGAAGGCAGTTCACTTGCCTTCATCAACAACAGCCGGTCATGATCTCAATGATCTCTTTATCGGTTTGCTGCATACCTTCTTTTGCGAGCAGGGAGATATTGCGGATCGTATTTTCAACACCTTTGGTTACTATTCCTTCACCGTCTTTGAACTGTTGCCCATTTAAATACATTTCATAGCCTAAAAGTCCGGCTTCTACAGCACTGGCAATCTTGGCGGCGCAGCTGGCCTTGGCTCCATCACAGACCGTTCCGGAGATCATGGCAATCGCATTGACCAAAGTATGAGAGATCGCATGCAGATCACCGCCTTGCAGATAACAGATCCCGCAGGCCGCTCCGACACCGGCACTGACCACACCACAGTAGGCACTTAGCTTCCCAATGCCTTGTTTGAGGTGGATCGTGATCAGATTGGATACCAATAGGGCACGATAGAGAGAATCTTTATCAGCCTGTTTTTCGTTTGCCCAGACAATCACGGGGATGCTGGCGGTCATGCCTTGGTTTCCGCTTCCGGAGTTGATGATCACAGGCAGTTCGCATCCGCTCATGCGGGCATCACTGCCGGCCGCCGCATAGGCTTTGACTTTATTCAATAAACTTGAGTCTTTGCGTCTAAGCAAGATCTTGCCGATATTGGCACCGTAATTTTGTTCCAGACCACGCTGAGCGATGGCCATATTGTATTGGATCTGACGATCTAGAGTGGGTTTGACCGATTCAAGAGCACAATGTGTCGCATAATCCAGGATCCCTTCGACGCTCATAAAAGAAGTATCGATCGGCGGCGCTTCTTCTTCCTGTATCGTATCTTCATAGATCACTTTGTCATTTTGTTTCATCCAGATGATATGATCGTGACTTCCGGCAATACGAACGCTGTTAGATCCATGCGTTGTCTCCAAAGTGATGATCATATCCAAGGGGATCGGGGAGCGCAGATACCGGACCTCAATCGGCGTCGATTGTAAGAATCGATTCAGTTCTTCTTTTTGTTGGTCCGATACGGAAGCAATCACTTCTAATTTTTTCTCCGGATCGCCTGCAACGATACCAACGGCCGCGGCCGCTTCAATGCCTTTGAGTCCGTTGGTATTGGGAACGGTCACGCTTTTAACGTTTTTAATGATATTCCCGCTGGCCTCGACAATGACTTTTGTACATGGATCATCGCTTAAGGATCTTGCTTTGGCAGCGCAGTACGCAATCGCGATCGGCTCGGTACATCCCATGGCAGGAACCAGTTCATATTTTAGAATTTCGGTATATTGTTCATAATACATAGAATGTTCATTCATAAGATACACCTTCCTTGAACAAAATCATTTTCCCATATCCATTTTAAGAGTGCAACCGGTTTTCGATCAGAAAAAGAGATGTTCGATCAAGATCTTGCCCCCTAAGAGAATCAAAGTGATCCCGCCTAAGAATTCGGCATATTTTTGGAAAAGAGAACCGAGTTTTTTTCCTAATAAAACGCAGAAAAAAGAAAGAAAAAAGGTGATCGTGCCAATCAAAAACGCTGCATATCCTATGGAAACCTTGAGAAACGCAAAACTGATCCCTGCCGCCAGGGCATCGATACTGGTGGCGATCGCCAAAAGCAGAATGGTCTTGAAAGGAATCGAATCGATGGATTCCTTTGCTTGTTGTTCTTCTTTTCCTTCTTTGATCATATTGAAGCCGATCCAGCCCAGCAAAAGAAAGGCGATCCAATGGTCGATATTCGAGATCAAGTTTACAAATTGAATGCCCGCAAAATAGCCGATACAAGGCATCAAAGCTTGAAAAAAGCCGAAGGCCAGGCCTAAATAAAACGCATATTTTAAAAGAACTTTATGGGGCAGCGCCATCCCTTTGGCCAAAGATACTGCACTGGCATCCATAGCTAGCGAAACGGCGGTCAAAATTAAAGTAAAAGTATCCATAAAACCTCCCGAAAAAAGAAACGAGACCATGCGAAAAGACGCACAAGTCTCGTTTTTTACAGCAAACCAGATCGACCGATCATTATGTTGATTTACTCACTTACGGATTTGTAAGATAACTACTCCCTTATGATGTTCCTATTCTAACAAATCCCCAAAAGCATCACAACCACTCTTGATTAGGGATAATTAACTCCAAGATTATGATATAATCGAGAAGAAACGGAGATCTTTATGAAAGTCTATTTAGTTCGTCATGGAAATACCATGTTTAATCAAAGAGGAAGAGTACAGGGGTGGTGTGATTCTCCCTTGACAGAGCAGGGGATCCAACAAGCGAAACACCTCTCTCATTATTTTGAATCGATCCCTTTGGCTGCTGGCTATCATTCGGGCAGCGAAAGAGCAGCTGATACCTTGGATCTGATCTTACAAGATCGAGAAGTTCCCAGAAAAAAAGAGAAACGATTCAAAGAAGTTTATTTTGGGGAGTACGAAGGGGAATTGATCCGAAAGATCTTCCCGGACGGGAATGTGATCCAGGAGGAATTTTATGCCCATGGAGGCGAAAATCGCCACGATGCGGCCATGCGGTTTTTAGCGGCCGTAAAAGAACTGGAACAAAAAGAAACGGGCGATATTTTGATCGTCAGCCATGGTTCTGTGATTCGCCAGTTTTTCGAAGAACATTCAAAGGCTTTTTATCAGAAGGCCCAAGAACAAAATTTGACCCGTGCTCTGGTCCCGAATTGTTCGGTATCTGTGTTTGAGATCAACGCCGGAGAGGTCCATGTGTTGCAGCTTCCTAAAATTGTCTGAGCATATCAATAACCTATAATCCGTAAGACTGTTATGATGCCTATAGATAGAAAAGCTATCTGGAAAAGAGGTCTCTATGAAAAGACTGAGAAAAAGCTTCATAGCAGTTTTTATTCTCTTTGGATTGGGTATGAACTTTGTGCCTGTGTATGCTTTAGAAGATTTGCCAATCTCGGAAGTCAGTTTTCCGGATCCGGTATTTCGTTCTTATGTGACGCAAACGATTGACACGGATCATAATGGCTCTTTATCGACTTTGGAAGAGGCTGCGGTTCATTCTATTATCCTTCGCAACCAAGGAATCACCTCCATGCAGGGAATTGAATATTTCCCCAATCTGCAAGAGTTAAATTGTGAAGAAAATCAAATTACAAGTTTGGACGTATCGCAAAACGCGGAACTGTCGACCTTGTTCTGTGATGAAAATCCGATTTCTACACTGGATTTGACGCATAATCCCAAACTAAGTGTTGTCAATTGTTTTCATGATACTTTGACGCAATTGGATGTTTCTCAAAATCCTATGTTGGAACAACTTGTGGTCGGAGGCAGTCTGATGAAAGAGATCGATACACGAAGCAACCCTAACTTAAAGGTGTTTACGTATTTGGCAGGGAATGCGGAACGTTTTGATTTTTCCCAGAACCCGCAGCTTCAAAGTATCTGGATCTCCGGAACACCGTTGACGAGTTTAGATGTTTCTGCGAATAAAAATTTGACGCAGTTATGGTGCCATACCACCAATCTTTCCACGATCGATCTGACGGGATTTCCTTACTTAAATGGTGCCAACGTGAATCTGAGCGGCAATCGAATGATCTCGGTGCATACGGATATTTCGAATGCTTCCCAGATCGATATGCAAAATCAGCGAGCCTATACCGTTCGGATCCCGCAAAACCAAACAACATACGATTTACGCAGCTTAGATCCGAATATCGACCCGGCAGCGATCATCCCCAATAGTTCGGCTGACATCCAGAATGCCGTTATCCAAGATGTGAAACCGGGAATGACCATCTCTTATGAATATAAAGTAGGGGCTTCTCAATTTACGGCATCGATTGTTTTTGAAGAGGAAAACTCCTGGATCCAGCCGTTGAACATCCAAGATTGGACGTATGGACAGACCCCATCCACCCCAAGTGCCCAGGCAGCCTTTGGCGAGGTATCTTTTACGTATTCGGCATCTCAGGAAGGCCCGTTTGGCAGCGAAGTACCTACTGATGCGGGAACCTGGTATGTGAAGGCGATAGTTCCATCCGATGGGATCCATATCGGCTTGGAAGATGTTCGTGAATTTACGATCCATAAAGCCAAACCAACGATCACGATTCCTTCCGATCTCTCTGGATGGCAAGATGACAAACTGGATACGGTCATTCTTCCGGAAGGATTTGCGTGGAAAGATCCCGATCAAATCCTCAAGGAAACGGGAACCTTTGGCTTTGAAGCGACCTATACGCCGGAAGATACGCAAAACTATCGGATCCTGGAAGATGTTTCGATCCCTGTTGAAGTCAAAGAAAAGGAAGCGGAACCGGTGATCCCGGGAGAAGATGAAGATAAAGAGCCAGAACAAGAATCAAAACCAGATGATTCCCATCCCGATCTGAGTGAGGATCCAAAAGAAGAAACGGACCAAGGAAATCTTGAAAAAGAAGATCCCGAATCTTCCGCAAAGAAAGAAACAAGTCCTTCTACCTCATGGAAGACATCGGCAGCGGGATGGCTCGTGACGGGTGTCGTTTCCCTGGCTGGTGTTTTATGGATCATTCGAAGAAAGCATTAAAAAAAGGACCGCGAAGGTCCTTTTTGGCATTTTATACAGTTCCCTGTGCTTTCATGGCTTCGGCTACTTTTAAGAAACCAGCAATGTTGGCACCGACAACATATTCTTTTTCGTGACCGTATTCTTTTGCGGTATCACGGCAAGTTTCAAAGATGCTTTCCATGATTTTTTGAAGACGAGCATCGACTTCTTCACGAGTCCAAGACAAGTGCTGAGCGTTTTGGCTCATTTCCAATCCAGAACATGCGACACCACCGGCGTTGCTGGCTTTACCTGGGGCATAGAATACACCATTCTGCATCAAGTAATGGATAGCTTCTGGAGTGGTTGGCATGTTGGCGCCTTCACAAACGGCGAATACTTTATGTGCCACCAAGGCTTTGGCATCTTCCAGATCCAATTCATTTTGAGTCGCACAAGGTAAAGCGATATCACATGGTGTTTGCCAAGGACGAGCTCCTGCCGTATAGGTTGCGTTTGGATGGGTCTCTACATATTCTTTGATACGCCCGCGACGTACTTCTTTGATTTCTTTGACACAAGCCAAATCAATACCATCTGGATCGTAAACAAAACCATTAGAGTCGGACATGGTCACAACTTTGGCACCTAATTCCGTAGCTTTTTCACAGGCGTAGATCGCTACGTTTCCGCTTCCAGAGATTGCTACGGTCTTGCCTTCGAAGCTTGTTCCATTATCCTTTAATAAGGCTTGGGTGAAATAACACAATCCATAACCGGTTGCTTCAGTACGAACCAAAGAGCCTCCAAAGGTCAAACCTTTACCCGTCAAGACGCCGCTAAATTCATTTTTGAGACGTTTATATTGTCCAAACAGATAGCCGACTTCACGACCGCCTACACCGATATCACCGGCCGGCACGTCTGTGTTTGGTCCGATGTGACGATATAATTCTGTCATGAAGCTTTGGCAGAAGCGCATGACTTCAGCATCGCTCTTTCCTTTTGGATCAAAATCAGATCCGCCTTTTCCACCGCCCATGGGCAGGGTTGTCAAAGAGTTCTTAAAGATCTGTTCAAATCCTAAGAATTTGATAATGCTGGCATTGACGGAAGGGTGGAAACGAAGTCCTCCCTTGTAAGGGCCTAAAGCGGAATTAAATTCAATACGGAAACCGCGGTTTACATGGGTTACTCCCTGATCGTCAACCCAAGGCACACGGAAGATGATCTGACGTTCTGGTTCTACGATACGAGCCAAGACATCATCATCCAGTTTTTCCGGATGAACTTGTTCGATTACTTCTAAAGATTCAAAGACTTCTTCGACAGCTTGTAAAAATTCTTTATCACCATTGTTGCGCTGTTGAACAACTTCATACAACTTTTTTAAATCTGACATGATTCCCTCCTGTTTTACATGGAAGTAGTATATCACAAAAATGAAAAAGCGGTTAAGTTTTTTTTCAGAAAACTATGAAAACAATGTTTTCATAGGTTGTTCAGATACAAAAATGACATCCGATTGGATGTCACTTTTGCGATTATTATTGTTTTTAGGAGAGAGATATATGAAGAGATTTTTTTATGTGTTCCCTTAACACACCTTTAGTATAAAAAAGAGTTTTGGATAAATTATTTTCTCTTCATGTGAAAGTATGTGAGAGTTGTATGTGCCTTCACTAAATTTTGGGATTTTTGATCAGAAGTGTCAAAGCCGTTTGGTATTATATAATATATAGGAGGGTTTCATCATGAATGATTTGATTCAAATGTTCAAAACACGAAGAAGCTGTAAGGCTTATACGGACCAAAAAGTGGAAGAATCCGTATTGGATGCGATCTTGGAAGCAGGGACCTATGCCCCTACCGGGATGGGAAGACAATCGCCTTTGATCGTCTGCGTTCAGGATCAAGAAACTAGAGACAAGATCTCTCAACTCAATGCCGCAATTATGAAAACCGATATCGACCCTTTTTATGGAGCGCCGATCGTTGTCGTTGTTTTCGGAGATACGCGAGTGCCTACTTATCGTGACGATGCGAATCTGGTGATGGGCAATCTATTGAATGCGGCCCATGCGGCAGGTGTAGATTCTTGTTATATCTATCGGGCACGGGAAGTTTTCCAAACGCCAGAAGGTCAAGAACTCATGAAACAATGGGGCATTGATCCAGCGTATGAAGGGATCGGCAATGTGATCCTTGGTTATGGAAAACCCGAAGGGATCAAACCGGCGGCAAAACGGAAAGCGGATTATATTCGCAAGATCTAGTGCTTAAGGTTCGTGAAATGAATCTGCTTCTTGTTGGTTTGGTTTTATGTTAAACTGGCGATAGGTGATAATAGAAATGAAAGAAAAATTAATTCGTTTTTTTGCGGGGCGTTATGGAAATGACTCCTTGAATCAATTTTTATTTATTCTGGAACTGATCTTTTTGGCATTGTCGTTTTTTGTGCCGAATATCATTGTTTCGTTTTTGTTCTTTTTAGTGTTCTTTACCTATCTCTTTCGGTCGCTGTCGCGCAATATTTATGGCAGACAAGCGGAGAATATGAAATTTATTGCGATCCGCACCAAGATCACGCATACATTCAAAGCCATCCAAAAGAATTTTCAAGAAAGTGCCTACAAACATTTTGTTTGTCCGAAATGTGCGCAGATCATTCGCGTGCCCAAAGGCAAAGGGAACATTGAGATCACTTGTCCCAGCTGCCGTACGCGTTTCTCCAAAAAGGTATAACGATCATGAATCATACACTGCTTCAATATTTTGAATGGTATCTGCCTGAGGATGCTCAACACTGGGATCGTTTGATCCGGGAATCATCAAGTTTGGCCCAGATTGGCTATGATCGGCTGTGGCTTCCGCCTGCGTATAAAGGGCAGGGCGGCCGCAGTGATGTCGGCTATGGTGTCTATGATATGTACGATCTGGGAGAATTCGATCAAAAGGGAACGGTCCCCACAAAATATGGAACGAAGGATGCGTATTTGAGAGCGATCCAAACGGCTCATGAACATCATTTGGAGATCATTGCGGATATCGTTTTTAATCATCGCATGGGGGCGGATGGCAAAGAGGTCATCAAAGCGAAAGAAATCAGCTGGGCTGATCGTGATGAAGCGATATCGGATGAAGAAGAAGTTGAAGTCTGGACGCGGTTTACTTTTCCCGGTCGCAACAAGAAATATTCTGATTTCACATGGGACTGGTCGTGCTTTACGGGGACGGACTATGATGCCCGAACCAAAGAGACAAAACTTTTAGAGTTTTATCACAAACAATGGGCCGAAAATGTTTCCCAGGAAAATGGAAATTATGACTATATCATGGGGGACGATGTGGATTTTTCCAATCCGAAAGTGGTCGAAGAACTGTATCGATGGGGAATTTGGTATCGTGATCTGACAGGAATCGACGGCTATCGTCTGGATGCGGTAAAAAGTATTGATGCGGCATTTTTTCCGGGCTGGTTAAATGCGATGCGTCAGGAAAGCCAGGATAATCTGTTCGCGGTCGGCGAATACTGGAGCGGAGATATTCAGGAATTAAAAGCCTATCTGGTCAAGGTTTCTTACAGCATGTTGTTGTTTGATGTGCCGCTGCACTTTCATTTATATGATGCATCTCGTTCGTATGATCGATATGATATGTCAAAGATCCTGGATGGGACATTGACCCAGGAAGAGCCACAAAGTGCTGTGGCTTTTGTGGATAACCACGATACCCAGCCGGGACAGGCTTTACAGTCGTGGGTCGAAGATTGGTTCAAGGTCCATGCCTATGCCTTGATCTTGTTAAGGGATTCTGTATGTCCATGTGTATTTTATGGGGATCATGCCGGTATTCCGAAAGATGGCAAGGCAAAAGTTTCGTTCTTGAACGAAATGGTATGGATCCGTAAACATTTACTGGATCCGGAGACGATTGAAGATCGCTTTGATGATCCGCATTGCATCGGCTGGTGTGTTCAAAGTGAACATCCTATCGTTGTGGTGATGACCAACGGCTGGGCCGGCGTTAAAGAATTTAAACTCACGCAAACTTCTGAAATGGTGGATATTACTGATCCGTCGAATCGAATTTCATTAGAAGATGGAAAAGGGAAGTTCTTGTGTAAGGATGGAAAATGCAGTATTTATATAAGTAAGGAAGATTATGAATGGATGAAGGAGGATCTAAAAATATGAAAATCGCAATGGCAAATGATCATGGAGCTACTACTTATAAGCTGGAAATCAAAAAGATGTTGGAAGAAGAAGGGCATACCGTGATCGACTGTGGAACGGATTCGGAAGAAAGCGTGGATTATCCGGATTATGCCAAAGCATGTGCCGATAAAGTATTATCCAAAGAAGCTGATCTGGGGATCGTACTTTGTGGAACGGGGATCGGCATCAGCATTGCGGCCAACAAGATCAAAGGGATCCGCTGCGGACTTTGCACCAACACGACCATGGCACGCTTGACCAGAGAACACAACGATGCCAATATTTTGGCATTGGGGCAACGCACAACGGGGATCGAAACATGTAAAGATATCGTACATGCCTTTATAGAAACGCCGTTTTCAAACGGACCGCGTCATATTCAAAGAATCGAAAAGATCAAACAGCTTGAGAAGTAGGAAACTCTGCTTCTTTTTTTTGAGAGAGAAGGGTGAATAATTGTCGATAAAAAATGGGAAAAACGGGAATGATAACGGTTACATTTGATGAAGAACAGTTTGGACTAAAAAAAGATAAAAAAATTTAACATTTTTTTTGACAAGGGGGAGAAGATTTGGTAATATAACTGAGCACGGCGCGGAGAGCGGCGTG
>NZ_CALVBG010000017.1 GCF_944325745.1 uncultured Faecalicoccus sp.
GGCCATTTTTCCAAGGCTTCCGCCATGACAGTATGGTTTGTATAAGCAACCGTCTTGGTGACAATGTCCCAAGCCTGATCCCATTCATAATCATAGTTATCACACAATACACGCATCAATTCTGGAATGACCAAAACAGGATGCGTATCGTTAAGCTGGATCGCTACTTTATCTCCTAAATTATCCAATGTAGGATATACACGCAAATGCGAACGAATGATTTGGTTGATTCCGGCACAGACAAAGAAATATTCCTGTTTTAACCGAAGCAGTTTTCCTTCTACCGTAGAATCATCCGGGTATACATTGGCCGTGATCGCCGTAACATCGTTCAAATATTTATTGAGCTGTCCAGACTGAACAGAATCTTCATCCACTTCCGCATCCCATAGACGCAAAGTGTTCGTCGTTGTCGTATGATATCCAATGATTGGTTCATCATAAGGAACCGCACGGACCACAAATTCTGGACGATAGTTGGAACGGAATTTCCCATTCTGGTCCATATAAGCGTCCAATTGCCCGCCAAACGGAACACGAACAACATGCTGAGGTTTCCAGACTTCCCAGATGTTTCCGCTCTTCAGCCAGCAGTCTGGCAATTCCACTTGTTCATTGTTTACGATCTTCTGCTTGAACAGACCATAGTGATAACGGATACAGTTTCCATGACCTGCCAGATCTAAAGATGCCAAAGAATCCATAAAGCAGGCAGCCAAACGACCGAGGCCGCCATTTCCTAAACCGGCATCGCTTTCCATTTCTTCCATTTCGGTAATATCCATACCCAGGTCTTCCAGACCTTCTTTAACAAGATCGTAGATTCCCAAATTCATTAGGTTATTGGTAAGCAAACGACCCATTAAAAATTCCATTGAAAAATAATACAGCTGTTTGGACTGTGATTTTTTAATTGCGTTTTTAGTCTCTTTCCAATTGATCCCCACATAATCACGGATCATTTTCCCTAAGACTTGATAACGTTCGGCCGTAAAAGTTTCTTCAAATTCGCGACCGTATGTTTCGGATACTTCTTGTTTGTAACGCTCGATAAATACTTCTTTTGAATCAAATCGATTTGACATAACTTTTCCTCCGCAGTGTTTTAATTATACTATCACAGCCCTGTTTTTCAAAGGTTTTTCGCTTTCTATCCCTTGATTATCTGGACTTCCTGGGTCCATTGATAGCCGTTTTGATGAATTGTTTTGATCCGCGAAGCATCTTGTAAGCCGTGACGGAGCCGACTGATACTGGCCGTGACTGCATTGGTATCCACTGATTTATTTCCGCGAATCTCAATCATATCTTGTAACAGTTCCCGTGTCAGGATCTGTCCGGGATGTCTCAAAAACACCAGCAGCATCTCATATTGTTCCGGCATCAAGGAAATGGTTTGGGCATGCACCTTGACTCTGCGGCTGGGCAGATCGACCTCAAGATCCCCAGACAGCATCTTCTTGATGTTGGGCTCTAAGATACGGTGAGGATCGATCCAAAGACCGTGATGTCCATAGATCTTTTGTTGGCGAATCACCTGCATATGATGCCGCGTAATGGCCCCTTTTAAATAGATCCGGTCGTTTTCTTTTACATATCCTGTTTCCTTGTGCGTCATATCCAATTTTTCCCAAAGATCTTTTTCCATCAAAAACCGAATTTCTACATAGTTACGCATGATTTCCCCTCCTTTCTATTCCTCTAAGAAAACATGGAGGGTTTTAGGAAACAACGATTCTTGAATAAGCCGAAAAAATCTTGTTTGATCAAAAATGTACAAAAAATAGAGAGAATTTTCATCTCTCTATTCTTCTTTCTCTTCTTCCTCTTCCGTTTTCGGAAAGATAAAGACTTGATCTCCATCCTGAGTCACATGATACCGCCCGCGGGCATATAAACTCGCATAATCAGGATTGCTGAGGTTTTCATACGTCTTCTTGAGCTGTTCTTTTTCTTCTTTTAAATCTTCGATCTGCTGTTTGTTCTCTTGGATACTTAAACGAAGCTCAGCCGTAGTTTGAAGATCCTGGATCCCGCTCCACGTCAGATACATCGTTCCCCCTAATAAAGCACCACATAAAACAATTTTTTTCAAGGGAGATCCCTTTAATGAACGTTTCGGTTTGCTCGTTTTACTTTTTTTGATCTTATACTGCTTGCGCTTAGCCATCATATTCCCCTTTATAACAGTATAGCATATTTTTATTTTCCTTTCACAAACAGCGAGAGGATCGCAATATCGCTGGGATTGATCCCAGAAATGCGTGAAGCCTGTCCCAGCGTTCGCGGCCGGATCTGATCTAGTTTCTGCCGTGCTTCTAAGCGCAAATTATCCATATGCAGATAATCCAGGTCCAAAGGCAAGACTCTGGACTCCATGGCTTGCAGATGACGGGCATCCCGTTTGGCCTTTTCAATATAGCCGGCATACTTGACTTCGATCTCAATTTGAGAGGCAATCTTAGGTTCGATCTCTTCCTGGATCCAAGGCTGCAGATCTTTGACCTTTACTTTTGGGCGCTTTAACAATTCAAGCGCACTCATCCCGTGGCCCAGTCCATCAAACCCTATGGAATGAAGATAATCATCAATTTCCGGTCCAGGCTTGATATGAACCATAGACAATTTTTCTTTTGTGGCCTGGATCGTATCCATCTTCTGTAAAAATTCGCGATAACGTTCTTGTGATACGACACCGATCTCATACCCTTTTTGCAGCAAGCGCTGATCCGCATTATCGTGTCTTAACAACAAGCGATATTCTGCCCGCGACGTCAGAAGTCGGTAAGGTTCCTTGGTCCCCTTTGTACAAAGGTCATCGATCATGACCCCAATATAAGCCTCATCCCTTTTCAAGATGAACGGAGGCTTCTGGTCAATTTTTAAACAAGCGTTGATTCCAGCCATCAAGCCTTGTCCGGCAGCTTCTTCATATCCGCTTGTTCCATTGATCTGTCCAGCCGTGAATAAATTTTCAATGATCTTATTTTCCATCGATGGTTTCATCTGCAAAGGATCCACCGCATCATATTCAATCGCATAAGCATATTTTTCAATCTTGGCATTTTGAAGTCCTGGCAAAGAATGAACCATTTGTTCCTGAACATCAACAGGCATCGATGTCGAGAACCCCTGCAGGTAGATCGTATCCATACTTTTGGATTCCGGTTCCAAAAACAACTGATGTCGTTCTTTGTCCGCAAAACGCACCAGCTTATCTTCAATGCTGGGGCAATACCGAGGACCTACCCCTTTGACCAGGCCGGAATACATTGCGGAATCTTGAAGATGTTCCCGGATGATCTGATGAGTCAACGGCGCTGTATAGATCAGATGGCAAACTTCCTGACTTTCAAAAGGAAGGACATCCGATGGTTTCGTCGTTTCTGAAAATGCGAAAAAATCATTGGTTCCCGGCTGCACTTCAGCCTGGGAAAAATCAATCGAATCTTTTTGGATCCGCGGTGGTGTTCCGGTCTTTAATCGAAAAGTTCGTACACCATGTTCTCTTAAACATTCCGAAAGCGTCTGGATCGTTGGTTGATCCTCTGGCCCCGATGGCGTGGCAGTATGTCCACGCAGAATAGTGGAAGTCATATAGGTTCCGGTGGTCAAGATCACCGTCTTAGAAAAGATCTCCTGTTCATTTTGCAGGCGAACTCCTTTGACACACTGCTCTTCTATGATCAAAGAAGAGCATCCTCCCTCGATCACATCCAACTCTGGAGTCTGAGACAAGATCCTGGCCATCTCTTTTTTATATTCCACTTTGTCACTTTGAACACGCAAAGACCAAACCCCTGGACCTTTGGTTGTATTCAACATTTTAAACTGCAAAGCTGTACGATCGGCAACGATCGGCATCAGCCCTCCTAAAGCATCGATTTCACGGACCACGATTCCTTTTGCCGGTCCTCCTACACTAGGATTGCAAGGCATGGAACCAGCCATATTCAAATCCAATGTCACGAGAGCCACTTTCTTTTTCATTCGGCAACACGCCATGGCCGCTTCAATACCGGCATGACCGGCTCCCACAACGATCACATCATACATGACGGCCACCTCTTTTAGGCCATCCGAGATGGATATGGAAAACTGCCTGAGGAAGTTTGAAAACACAGGCCAGCAAGCCGCCGCAAATAACCGTGATCAATCCATTCGCGCACATTTGAATAAACGCAATGAGTTTTGATCCCCCTACACCGTCTAGCCCTAACCAATTCAACGCTTGGCAAACAACAAACATCCCTAAAATACAGATTAGAACACGAATCACAATGATCATCGTAGAGCGGAATTGAATCTGATAAACTTTTTGAATCTCTTTTAAATTTGCCACTAAAATATAGCCGTCCGAAATAATAGAACAAATCACGCTTCCCGCAAAGCCAAACAAAGCCGTTAAAGGGACAATCAATATTCCACGTAAAGCAGTCCCGATCATCAGACGTTTTAAAGCGTCTCGTTTCAAATTTAAAGACATCATCAAATTCGTGGTCACCGGATTGATCGTCCCTAAAAAGCCTTCGATAGAAAGCCACGCCAGCACATAAGAGCTCATAGAGAGATTTTCGGTGTAAAAAAGAGTGTAGTTGATAGAAGTAGCATACAAAAAGATACAGAACGAGATGGGAATCCCAATGCAAAAAACAACATTCAAACAATCTTTTACATTTTTTCTGACCTTTGCCATATGGTTTTCTGTTAAAGCTTCTGTAATGTGCGGAATGATGGCCGCTGTAAATCCCGGCGCTAAGATCATAGGAATCGCCGTGATCTTGACACCCACATAGTTGGTAGCTGAAATAATTGTCGAAATGGTAGCTTCATCATACTGGTACAAATGTAACCCCGTCGGCAAGAGCATCGCATTAAAGATCTGCTGACTATATCCAAAGATGGCAGAAATCATGTAAGGCACAGCCAAAATACACATTTCTTTCAACAAAGCCTTGGAAGAGTGTGTGGGTTCGGTTTGTGCTTTCGCCTGACCTTTGATATCTTTGATTTTTTTCTTATCAAAATGAATAAACTGGAGGATCCCCGCAACTGCGGCAACCGAAGTCGATAAAACCGAAGCGTATAAAGCCCATCTTCTTTCCAAGCCAATCACATACACAAATAAGCAGGATATAGAAAGAAGGAATCCAACCCGGAAAATCTGTTCAAACGCCTGCGAGAATGCGTATTGTTCCATTTCTTTGCGACCTTGATAAAAGCCGCGGAATGCCGATAATACCGGAACCAAGAAAACAGCCAAAGACAAGATCTTCAAACTGACAGACATCACTTCAGCACTTTGTGCCACCATCAACGGAGCCAAAACGCCCGAAAACGCAAGCATCAGCAACATGCCAAGAAAGCCCAAAAGCGCCAACATGGCAATTGAGCATTTACGAATCAACAAGACTGTTTTCGCATCTTTCAAAACCGTATAACGCGCAACCAAAGTGGCAATCGCAAATGGAAAGCCCGCCGTAAAAACACTGAGGACATAAGAATAAATATTATATGCCTGCCCATAGATTCCCATGTATACATCAGAGCCAAGAATGCTGGAAAAAGGAATCGCATAAATGATTCCAATCAGCTTCGCAACAAACATGCCGCCCGTTCCGACAAGGCCGCTAAGAATGATCGATTTTTTTACTCGCGAGGATTCCTGCATGCATTTCTCTCCTTTACTTCGTAAGCATCATTATATCATACGTTGATTGGATGGAAGATTTTTTTTCAGATTTGCGTTATAGTTGAATCAAAGAAAGAAGGGGTTCTTATGACCAAACTGATTTGTACGGCCCAACAAGCCAGACAGGCAGATACCCTAGCCATCCAGCAAGTTCATATTCCATCTTTGATCTTAATGGAACATGCTGCCCTAGGATGTTTTTCTCATTTAAAATCGCGCCTAAAAAAAGCCCAATCTGCCGTGATCGTATGCGGCCCCGGCAATAATGGAGCCGACGGATTGGCCATCGCCAGACTTTGTAAGGATCATCAGATCCAGTGTTCGGTCTTTTTAGTGGATCCAGAGCATCTGTCTATCGACGAAAAGATCCAATGGGAGATGATCCAAGCCCTTGGTATACCGTATACGGTCCATCTTGAAAAAGGCATCCAAAGCATACATCAGGCAGATCTGATTATTGATGCCTTATTTGGCAATGGTCTGGATCGCCCGATCCAAGAACCCTATACAACAATCATTCAGGAGATCAATGCGTCCAACGCCTTTGTTGCCAGCATCGATATCGCCAGCGGGCTGCAGGCAACCACTGGAAACGCTCTAGGCGTCTGCGTTCATGCCGATCAAACCTTAGCCATCGATTGTTTAAAGACCGGCCATTATCGAAATGACGGAAGAAAATATTCTGGTCGTCTTATCTGTCTTCCCATCGGCATTCCCGGCCACCTGCATAATACATTAAAAACGGCACTCCTTCTGGAAACCAAAGATATCCAGATCCCTTTACGAGATAACCACAGCCACAAAGGCACCTTTGGCAAAGCTTTGATGATTGGCGGCAGTCAATCGATGCACGGTGCGATCACGATGGCTTGCCAAGCTTGTTATCGCAGCGGCATCGGCACCTTGACTTGCATGATTCCCGATTGTATCCAAAAGATCGTAGGACAAAAAATGGAATTTGCGATGAATCTTTGTGTGCCTTCACAGGATGGAATCTTTAGTATAGAAGGGGTAGAAACTCTGGACCAGGAAAAATCAAAATACGACATTCTGACTTTGGGCAACGGAATGTCTCGCAATGAAACAACGGCACTCTTTGTCAAGCACGCTTTGGAAAGCGATCGCTGCGTTTTATTAGATGCCGATGCCTGCTGGGCTCTAAAAGATCAGCTTACTCTGTTAGATCGCGACGCCCCTGTCCTGTTGACCCCTCATCTCAAAGAGATGACCTATTTATGCCAAAAAGATCTCAAAGCGATCCAGGAAGATCCGTTTGAGACCGTATCCGCCTTCTGTGAAGCGCATCCTCAGTGCACCTTGGTTTTGAAATCTGACTTTACTTTGATTGGACATCAGGACAAGCTGTATGTTTGGGACCATGCCAATTCCGCTCTGGCAAAAGGCGGAAGCGGGGATATTCTTTGCGGAATCTTGACTGGGCTCTATGGCCAATGCCGAGACCCTTTACAAGCGGCGATCACGGGCGTCATGATCCACAGCTTATGTGCCGACATCAAAAAAGATCCTGCCAGCGTAATGCCACAGGATCTGATCGAACAGATTCCAATCGTATTTTCATCGTTACGGGAAGTGTGATCTTCCCTTTTTTTATAGGATCTGAAAATGTAAATAATAAACATGAGGATGAAACATTTGCGTATTGAATCCATAAGCCTCATAATCTTCTTCCTCTTGATCCCAATCATTGTTCAATTCTGCCAACAAATCTTCGATTTGTTTTTGGTCTAATTCTGCCGTCCCGTAAAACTCCAAGCAATCTCGTAAAGATGGCTGGGGCCGACTAGGTGAGAATGAAAACGTCGAACACTTTTCCCAGAGCTGTCCCTTGATCTCATTTTCCAGAGATTCGGACTCTTGATCGATCACGACATGCAGTCTTATGCGCATTGTCCGTCCTGTTCCAAGATATAGCGACAGAATTTTTTCAGATTTTGATCGTTTTCCAAGGTGATCACTTTGCCCACGCTCAAATTTAAAGCAGCGATCTTCACTTCGCCATCGGTTACCGACATGTTCAAAGTGCCCGTTACATTTTCATAGTAGATATCGTACAGATAACTGGTACGAGCTTCAGATTCTTTTTTACTTTGCAGCTCAAAATGCAGATCTTGTTTGTTCTTCAACATAACACGAATCGCACCGGCTCCGCTGGATGGAATTGATTTTCCCATATCTATACCTCCTAATGTTTTTCTGCTTCGTAGGTGACCTGGATCCCTAAGCTGTTATAGACAGAAGCATCCACGTGGGCCACATCGCATGTGATATGTGCCTGGGTGCCTCGCAACTGTTTTAACTGGCTCATCGCCTTTTTGGCTTGCGGATTCGTTTGTGCACTAAGACTAAGGGCAATCAAAGTCTCGTTGGTATGCAGGCGAGGGTTCTTGCTGCCTAAATAATTGGTCTTCAGTTTCTGGATTGGCCCAAAGGCTTCCGGCTCGATCAGCAGCACATCATCATCGATTCCGGCCAAATACTTGATGGCATTCATCAAGACCGAAGAACAAGCTCCCATGAAGTGCGTGGTTCGGCCGGTGATGATCGTTCCATCCTGCAGTTCCAGCGCCCCGCTAAAAGAATGGGTATCTTTTTCTTTTTGACGTGCCGCCACAACGCAGCGACGGTCCATTTCCGTCACATCCGCCTGTTTCATGACCAGCTCTTGTTTTTGGATCTCCGATTCTTCACATTCTTCTTTTACGAATCGTGTCTTGGTCACAAAATATCGGCGAATGATTTCCTGCTGGCTGGCCTTTTGACAGATCTCGTCATCTTGAATACAGAACCCAGCCATATTGACACCCATATCCGTCGGCGATAGATACGGACTCTTTCCATAGATTGCTTCAAAAATATTACGCAGCACCGGGAAGATCTCGATATCTCGATTGTAGTTGACGGTCACCTTTCCATAAGCTTCTAAATGAAAAGGGTCGATCATGTTCACATCGTTTAAATCGGCCGTAGCTGCCTCATAAGCTAAATTGACCGGATGGTTCAAAGGCAGATTCCAAACCGGGAACGTTTCGTATTTCGCATATCCGGCTTTGATGCCGTGAACATGATCATGATAAAGCTGTGACAGACAAGTGGCCATTTTCCCTGAACCCGGGCCTGGTGCCGTTACGACCACCAAAGGGCGCTGGGTCTTGATGTATTCGTTTTTCCCAAACCCATCTTTGGAAATGATCTTTTCCGTATTCGTTGGGTACCCATCGATAAAGTAATGATAGTAACAATTGATCTTGCGGCGTTTCAATTTTTGTTTGAAGCTGTCCGCCATGGTTTGTCCTGTATATTGGGTAATTACAACACTGCCGACAAACAAATCAACTTTTTTAAATTCTTTGATCAGGCGCAGCACATCTTCTTCATAAGTGATCCCCAGATCGGCACGCACTTTGTTTTGTTGGATATCTTTGGCACTGATCACGATCACGATCTCTGCCTGATCTTTTAACTGCAGCAGCATTTGCAGCTTGCTGTCGGGACGAAAACCCGGCAAAACACGGGAAGCATGATAGTCATCAAACAGTTTGCCCCCAAATTCCAGATATAATTTATCGCCAAATTGGCTGATTCTCTCTTTGATATGTTCTGACTGCATGGCCAGATATTTTTGATTATCAAATCCGATTTCCATAATATCACCTTCATTTTCAATACGTCTATTCTACCACAGCCCTCTTTTGAATGCACAGAAGAAAAGACCGTTTTGGACACGGTCTTATGCTTTTTGATTGATATACGGTGCTACAAGATCATCTTCTAACATGGTTTCATGCAGACTGTCATCGATCTTATTGATCTCTTCTGCTAAGTTGAGAGCATGATCATTGATACGATCATAATCTGTCAAGATTCTTGAGAACGCGATTCCCAGCTCACTGGAAATGCTCTTATCTTTCAAGCCTTGGATCTGAACATCTCTCCATTCCTGAGTATTCTCATCGATCTCGTTGTTATAGGCATTGGCCTTTTCCAAATTGAAAATGTAATCGTACATTTTGAAAGTACGTTTTTTCATCTTTTTCAGGATTCTTTTTTCATCGTCACTCGTATTTTCTTTGTTGACGATCACAGCCTGGCGATCCATGTTGATCGCATAATCAGAAATTCTCTCCAGATCGACCAACATCGTATAATAAGCCGTCAAAGCTTGCGAAGTTTCGATGTTCATGCTCGCATACCCGAAGGCATCTGAAATATATTTTGAGATCGCCTGGTTCAAGAAATTAACAGTTTTCTCACGCTTTTCAATTTGTTCAGAACGTTCTTCCTTATAATGGATCAGCTGGTCAAAAGAATCGCTGACATTGGTATAAGCCAGTTTCATCATACGCATGACTTCATCATTGACCTGCTGGATATTAATGGCAGAAAGACCAATGATCTTATTGCTCTTTGGCAGAGGCTGCAAGTACATCAATCCTTCGGAATCGGCTTGCATAGGTTCCGACGGCAATACCTTCTGGGCAAAGGCTGCCAGATATGTACCAAACGGCAACAAGAGAATCGTTGTAACGACATTGAACAATGTATGCATATTGGCAATCTGCTGAGCCGCATTGTCTGGCGACCATCCGGAAACGATCGTTGTCAACGGGGTCAAAAGACATACCGTGGTAAAGATGATCGTACCGATGATATTAAAGCTCAAGTGGATCACGGTTGTTTGTTTGGCTTCGCGGCTGGTTCCAATCGATGCCAAAACCGCTGTGATACAAGTACCGATGTTTTGTCCAAACAAAACAAAGACAGCTCCATCCAATCCAATCAAACCGCTGCGTGCCAGGGCCTGCAAGATTCCCACCGACGCTGAAGAACTCTGAATAATGGCGGTAAAGACAGCACCCACCAAGATTCCAATCACTGGGTTTGAGAAATTCGTGATCAAAGAAATGAATGTCTGTGATTCACGTAACGGTTCCATGGCCGTGGACATCATATCCATACCAATGAATAAAACACCCAGCCCGGCAATGATCAAGCCAAAATAGTTCAATTTCGGATTTTTCAAGAAAACGATCAGCACGACACCGGCAAAAGCAATCAGCGGTGCAATCTCGCTCACATTTAGCGCAACCAGCTGCCCCGTGATCGTAGTACCGATGTTGGCTCCCATGATGATCCACACAGCTTGCTGTAACGTCATCAAGCGGGCGTTGACAAATCCAACGACCATGACGGTTGTTGCACTACTCGACTGAATGATTGCGGTAATGATCGCCCCTACGGCAACGCCTAAAAAGCGATTGGATGTCAACTTCTCCAGAATCTGCTTCAACCGGTCACCGGCCGCTTTTTCCAGACCGTCGGACATCATCTGCATACCATACAAAAACAGGGCCAAGCCCCCTAATAGTCCTAATAATAACGATAGATCCATATCTCTTCTCCTTTAATGCAATCTACTCTTACATAATAAAAGGCCAAGCTATGGATTGCAAGTAAATAATTTACGAACTTATTACGAAGTTTTAACCCTGTTTTTACATTTTTATTTTCCCGAACTGCCCAGCTTTCCTGTCTGGCGCAAAGACGCGATTTTCTGTAATTCATCGTAAGAAAGCTCTTCACTTTCCAACTGCGGCATCACCAACAAGACCCCTTGGCAGATTGCCTTCTCGTACGGATAGATCAAACAGCTCTCTTTTTGTGATTCTGTCCATGTCTTTAAGACTTCCTGCTTCACGATACAGATCGGTTTATCATTCACATTGGTGATGGGTGCCATATATTCTCCCCGGTACCCGGAATCGATCACACCGCTTCGCTGGGCCAATCCCTTGGTTCCGGAAGACCCTCTTTCTTTCAAGATCATGACATAATGAGGATCAAAAGCACTGGCAACCCCTAAAGGAACCAACTTTGTTGTCAGGGGATCAATTTGAAGAAAGTCTTCTTCAAAACAAGGATAGAGATCATATCCTGCATCTTCCTCTCTCTTCGTAGGAAGGATAGCTTCTTCTTTGACTTTTGCCCAATATAATTTATCCATTTTCTAATAATTCCTTTCTATAGATCTTTACCAGATCTTCTAAACGCCATCGCGCATTGGCTGCCGAAGTCGAAGGACAGCCCACGATGGGGATTTGAATGTCTATGGTCTTCAACAGCTTTTCGCTCGTTTTTCCATTGCACAATATTTTTTGAATGCTTGAAAATGTCGCCAGCAACTCTTGAATCGGATTGAGACAAACTTCTCGAATTGCCGCATCGGCACTGCCCGGACGAATGCAGGAATGACAAACATCCCACAAAGCAATCTTTTCATGTTCCAATAAAGCCAGCCGTTGTGCCCGGGTTTGTGTCTCAACGCCATAGATCTTTGCCAACATCGGCCAAAATCGATTGGTCTTGTTCGCATAATAAAATGACTGCTGCAAACTTTCGACACTGGGCATGGACCCTAAGATCAAGATCCGATCTTCACCATGCACAATGGGATCAAATCCTACGATTCTAGACATATCCCAACGAGATCAAACGTTTTGGCTTCCGTAATTTGGACTTGTACAAACGAGCCGATCTCCAGATCCTTTTCACTGGTAAAAATAACTTGTCCATCCACTTCATCCGGAGCATCCGCTTTAGATCTTCCTCGATAGCGGTTACGCAATGCTTCTTTTTCTTCCACTAAAACTTCTACAATCTGGCCGATCTTCTGTTTCGTTTTTTGCGCAGAGATTTCTTCCTGGATCTGCATAAGCCGATCCAGACGTCTTTGTACCACTTGCGGATCCACAGGATCTGGCAGATCATAAGCCGGAGTATCTTCTTCCTTGGAATAAGTGAAAGCTCCCATTCGATCCCACTGGATCTCTTTGATAAAATCCACCAATTCTTCAAATTCTTCTTCCGTTTCCGAAGGGAATCCTACGATCATTGTCGTTCTTAAGGTCGGCTCTTCAAACATTTCACGAATCTTGGAAACCAGTTTTTGAACTTCTTCTTTGGTAGAACGGCGATTCATCGCCTTTAACATTCTGGCATTGGCATGCTGCATCGGAATATCGAAATAGGGCAAGACTTTGGAAGATTCTTTCATTGCCTTTAACAATTCATCATCGATCTCATCCGGATACATGTATAAGATACGGATCCAATGCAGCCCTTCGATCTGGTCTACTTTCCGGATCAGCTCCGCTAATTTTAAAGATCCATAATTATCTAAACCATATTTGGTGGTATCCTGGGCAATCAAAGTCAATTCCTTGACCCCTAATTGTACTAAGTGCCTTGCTTCGGCAAGCACTTCTTCCATCGTTTTTGAGACTTGGTCTCCGCGAATCAAAGGAATTGCACAATAGGTACAATGGTTGGAACACCCGTCGCTGATCTTCAAATAAGCTCGATACGGCATAGAAGAGAGAACCCTCTGATCAGGGTCCATTTCTTTTGCAGATCCTTCTCCTAAAACACTTTGAAGGCGCCTGGCAAACTGACCATAATCCCGGATCGGGATCACCGCATCGATCTCGGGGATCTCTGTTGTCAGCGCCTCGGTATATCGCTGGGCCAAACAGCCGCAGACGATCAATTTTTTCAGACGTTTTTTCTTATACTGTGCCATTTCAAAAATCGTCGCAATCGATTCTTCTTTGGCCGGCTCGATAAAGCCGCATGTATTAATAATAATGGCTTCTGCTTGTGAAGGTTCGGCGACGATCTGATGACCGTTAGCCTGCAACATCCCCATGATTTCTTCGGAATCGACCAAGTTTTTACAACATCCTAACGATACAAATCCAATTTTCATTCTGAATCCTTCTTTCGATAGATCATCCGATTCTCCAAGGCAAAGACACGTGGTCCAAAATGCCCTGGCTGGGTCGCTTCGATACTCTTTTTCATCATATCCAAACGCGCATCCAAATTATCCAGCAGCGATAAGACTTCCGCTTCCGGGATCATCGGCAAAACTGGAGAACCAAACTCTTGTTTCCCGTGATGGCTGAGAACCATGTGCTTCAGCAACATCACTTTTTCGCTTGTTTCGCATCCCAGCTCGCAGGCTGCTTTTTCAATTTCATGGGCTGCGATCGAAATATGCCCGATCAAATTCCCCTCGGTCGTATATTCAGGCAAGATCATCGAAGACAGTTCTTGGATCTTTCCGACATCATGCAAGATCACTCCGCCAGTCAGCAAGTCGGCATCCAGCCATGGATACTCATGGATCACATGCTTGGCCATCCGCAACATCGTCAATGTATGATAAGCCAGACCGCCTACAAAATTATGGTGATTTCGGGTTGCGGCCGGATAGGTATAAAAATCCTCTTGGACGTCTTCTAAAACTTTCAAGACCACTTTTTGGATCACAGGATCTTTCATTTCCAAAATCGCGGCCGTGATTTCTTCTTCCATTTGCGGCTTGGTCATCGGCGCATTCTGCACATATTGGCTGACATCCTTTCCTTCCAAGGGTGTCAGTTTGCGCACGCGCAGCTGCATCGCATTTTTATGAAATAAAATATCTCCCTGTGCTTCGACGATCATGCCAGTATGGTATTGGGCAATCATCTGATCCGTTAAATTCCAAAATTTGGCATCCAAGATTCCCGAAGCATCTTCTAACGCTAACGAAAGATAGGGAGTATTCTTTACAGTTTTCCCGCGTTCACAGCGAGAAATCAAACACTCAAGAGTGATAGGTCCTTCCTGTACGATATCTTTGATCATATTGACTCACTTTCTAAAACTTCATCGATTTCCGCAATGGAAAATCCTTTTCTTAAACAATACATACGGATCTTCTCGGTCCGTTTGGGCTCTTCTAAAGAAGCATAGAGACGATGGGCTTTTTTCAGACTGTGCCGCAAAGCTTGTTCATCATCTTCTTCTAATTCGATGGTATTTCCGGCTTCCTTAGCAACGTCGATCGAAAAACCCTTGGAGATCAATTTCTTAACGATCGTCTGGCGTTTCAATCGTTCACTTTGTTCTTTTAAGGCCGCTTTGAGATGCTGTGCACTTTTTAAAGCGGCATGCAGTTCCTCTTCACTGTCAAGCTGATCACAAGCCTCTGCGATCCATTCGGGAGCAACGCCATCTTCTCTGAGCTTGGCTTCGATCTTGCGCATTCCATAGCCATACTCCGCCCAAACCAAAGCTTTATCCAAGGCATACTGGTGATCATCGATCCAGCCGCGTTCCTGAAATTCTTCGACCAGAGCATCCGTTTCTTCAGAAGACAAGTCGTATTTCTTGCGTGCCAGCTCGCGCACCTGGTAGGCTGTATGGTCTTTATTTAACACTTTCTTTTTGATTTGCGCATAAGCCTGATAATAATTTTGCATCGCCAAATAGTCTTCGACAACATAGGCATCCAGATCGGTTTTGAGCCCGATCCGCAAATCAAAATAATCATCCATCGGAATCTGTAAATTCACCGGTTCTTCATCGCTATCGCGCTTTAAGACCAGCTTCACAAAATCTCCCAGGATCTTCACTTTTTCTACGGTAAAGCTTTGATGATAATCATCGATGGCCTGGGCATAGACAGCCAACGCTTTGGAGGCAAACATCTTTGTCGAATACGGTTTGGTCTTCTCCACACATATTTTTCGCATGGCTTCTCGCTCGTTCTCCGAAAGCAAGAAAAACTGTTCCCATTTTTTGACCAGCTCATCTTCATCATCAAAATAGAAACCGCTCTTTCCTTCTTCCAACAAGCCGTCTAAAACTTCATCCCGGCGACCGAAAATAGGCAACCCTGTTGCCAGCGCCTCCAGGTAAGTCATGCCTTGGGTCTCGCTCAAAGAGGCAGATACAAACGCATCAAAAGCCGCATAATAATAAGGGATATCCTCTTTGGGCTGGCGGCCTAAGAAATGGACCCGGTCCTCGACATGGCATTCTTTCGCAATCATCTTATAATATGCCTCATCGGTTCCTCCCCCTACGATGACCAGATGCAGATGAGGATCCTGACTTTTTGATATTGCGCGGATCGGCATATCGATCGTCTTTTCTTTGGCAATACGCCCCACAAAAACAATGACATGATCTTGATCAGAAAGACCGACCGACAAGCGAATCTGAGCAATTTTTTGCGGATCCAGACGATCTTTATCAAATAAAGATAGATCCAGCCCGGTCGGTACGATGTAAATCGGGGTCGTGACCCCATACTGGATCAGCGCCTGTTTTGTTTTTTCGCTGGGCGCAATCACAGCTTGGGCATGGTTGCCCAAGATCTTTGATAAAGAACGAATGGCCAGACGCCCCATTCTTTCGACCGTTTCAAAATCCAAAGGATTGACGTAATGCGTATAATCCTCATACATCGTATGATAAGTATACACTAAAGGAATATGTAATTGTTTCGCCATTTGGCGAGCAAAGATCCCCACTCCGGCTTCGGTCTGCACATGGATCACATCTAAATTCATTTCACGAACGATCTTTTCCGCCCGAATCTGAATAGGGCTGGACATTTTATATCCATAAAATTTCTTTAACTCCAATCCGCCCAAGCGCAAGATATGATCTTTCATTTCGATATTGGATCCTTTGTGATTGGATATGACATAAACGGTATGTCCTTGGGCCTCTAAAGCCTCTTTTAGGGTCGCCACACTGCTGACGACCCCATTGATATCTGGTAAATACGCATCTGTAAATAAGCCTATACGCATAGAATCTCCTTCCTATTCCACTTGGATCGAATCTTCTTTCGCCAAGGCATCTCTACGTTCATAAAGATTTTTGGCCACCATAAAACAGATCCCGCCAATCAATAATACAATATGATATGTGGAGAAGCGCCACAAGATCATCACGGCACTGGTCAAAGTGCCCATCATAGAACTAAACAATAAGTTGAATACGACTTCCGTTCCGCCGCTGGCGCCTGGAATCGGAATAAAGCTGTTGGCCATGGTCACAAAGCTGCTCAATGCGATCACATCCAGCATCTGCGGCCACTCCAGCGGAATATGCAAAGCCAATCCCACCAAGAAAGGCAAAGAGAAAAGCAGCGTCAAACGCACCGCATTGACCAAAGCACACAAAACGATCCGTTTGAGATCCGTTGATAGATTCTTGATCTCTTTCGTAAAGGAAGTCATCTGCAGATTCCAGGAATCTTTTGTTTTTTCCGGATCTTTCAAGATATGAAGCTTCCCTAACAGTTTTGCCAAAAAGCCAGCCAATCGGATATAGATCTTAGGAAACAAGGCCATCGTATACAGAGCCAGGATCACGATCGCATTGACCATGTATCCTAATAAGATGATATTGAACCATCCCGACTGCGCCTGATAATAGCCAAAACGCAAGATAAACAAAATCGTGACATAGATCATCATCGTAGTCTGATAGATGATAAAATCTGCCCACAACAAGCTGGCTGCATCGCTCACGCGCATGCCTTGTTTTTTCATGATATATGCCTGGGCAAACTGTCCTCCGGTACTGCTGGGTGTGATGCCGGCAAAAAAAGTACCGACAAACGCCACAAGGATCCCTTGCCCTACAGAATACTTGGCGACATATTTACGGCCCAAGATAAAATAGACAAAGCCCCAGACAACCGTATATAGAACACCCCAGCACAGAATCAGAATCAACGAAAACGGCCGAATCTGGGCAATCGCTGAAAGGACCTCTTTATAATTATCTTTTAAGGCGAACCAAAGTACGCCGATCGTCAACAAAAAGATGACCGCTATATTCAATATATATTTACTCTTTTTCATGATCGTTTTGTCTTATGTTTTTTCGGCTTCTTTTTCTTAGAAGTATTCTTATCCTTTCTAAGCTCATATTGTTTTTCTCCGTAAGCACTCAAATAGAACTCGCGCCACATTTGCAGCACATGTTCTTTAGAATAAAATTCGCTGAGGATCAACGACTCCCTTTGATACTTTTCATAGATTTCCGGATCCTCCTTCAGGCTTCGAATACAGGCGGCAAATCCTTCATTATCGCCCGCACTCATATGATGCCCAAACAATATATCCTTATACAAATCCAGATTGCGTAATACCAACGGCACATGGACATTGATGGCTTCCAAGATCGTCATTGGGAACAATTCATTGTAACTGGGGACAAAAAGAACATTGGCAATGTTATAGAGATCGACCATTTCTTCTCGTGGGATGATCCCTAAGAACTTCACATTTTTGGGAGGATTTTTCTGGATCTTTGATAATTCATCGTATCCTTCCGTAATGACGCCAAAAGAAAAGCCTCCTGCCCATACAAAGGTTACATCCGGCATGGCTTCTGCGACTTTCACAAAGTCTAATACGCCTTTTCGCGTTTGCACTTGGCCGGCTCCCAGAACCACAAACGCATCGGGATCGATTCCTAATTTTTTTCGATAAGCTTCCTTTTCCGCTTCTGATTTAGGATAAAAAGTCTCTTTAGAAACATAATTGGGAATATAATAGACATTTTCCCGAGGGATCCCTAATTTAACCAAGGAATCAATAAAGCTGGGATTCACGACAACTAAGCGGTCCGCTGTTTTATAAAATGTGATCAAATAATTCGCAAACACCTTAAAAAAGGGACTGGGGATCTTTAAACTCTCATCAACGGTTTCCGGCAAAAAATGGCAATATGCAATATTAACGGCCTTTTTGTCCTGCATCTTCACAAAAAAAGTGGGGTCGATCGTATGAAAATGTTGGATATCTGGTTTCGATGTCCAATCATTGATCTTCACATCAAATAAGTCGCTCGCTCCTTCTCGAATCAGAGCCACTTGTTCTTCGTAGGCACTACCAACGCCCTGGCCATCGACCTTATCTGCGCTGGAATACATGATCAATTTCAATCGAGAATTCTTCACGGCAACCTCTCTTTCGTTTGAATTTATTATATCAATATCCCTTATAAAGGAAAAGTGCCTGATTCCTCGAAGGAGTCAGGCACTTTTTCCGGAAAGTTTTTAAGAAAGGGAATTTTGATTATGAAGTGAGCCTTTATCCTTGGCTCATCATTAGTTTACAAAAAAAGTTTGAGATTGTTATGGAGAGAATATGTGAGAGTTTGTGAAAATGATTATTTCTGTTTTCGCTGCTTTTTCCAGGCAGCTTGTTTTTCTTCAATGGCTTTTGCGATCTTATAGGGGCATGTGATCTCTTCGCCTTTGGAAAGCTGCAGCATCCCTTTTTTAAATAATCCGTCTTGATAAGTGATCTTTTTGATCATCCGAAAGCGGATGGGCTGCCCTTCAAAGAAAAAAGAATCCGTTCCAAACAATACCCGATAGCGCATCTTATAGTCGATCGCTAACGCAAAAAACAGCACTCCGACACAAACATAGATCAGCAGATATGCCACATCATAGCCATCCGAAAAACCCGTAAATGTCAAATAAAGCACCAATACACCTAAGGCAAACATTCCTGTGGACGGACCTTTGTCCATTCGCAGGACTTCAATATCAGAATGTCCTTGTTCAAAATGTTTGACCTCTTTTTTATATCGCAACAATCGGACGATCGTCGACCATACGACATAGACCCCCAACAAGACAAAAACTCCGTTGAGCACCCAAACCATCATGCCTGTTGTTTCCATATCGATTCCT
>NZ_CALVBG010000018.1 GCF_944325745.1 uncultured Faecalicoccus sp.
TGCAGATCGTTTTGAATTGATTTCAAACCTTGTTGGATCTGTTCATAATCTTCTACAGAAATGATCTTCTGATCTTTTAACATTTGCACATGGGCCAAAGAACCTTGGATATCTTGTTTCGCCATCTTTTGGTCAAAAGGAAGCGAAGCATTCAAGATATCCAACAGATGATCTGTTTCCTTGGAAAACCTACCTGTCCAAAGCTTTGCCATTATTCGACTCCCGGAAAATCTTCCACTTCTTTTGCCTTGATGGCTCTGACTTTTAACGGCAAGCCAAACAAATGGATGAAACCGGCTGAATCGCTTTGGTCATAACAGTCGTCTTCATCAAAGGTTGCCATGCCGGCACTGTAAAGTGAATATGGACTGGTGACGGATACAGGAAGAATATTTCCTTTATACAGTTTTAAAACCACATCCCCTGTCACTGTCTCCTGTGTACTGGTCACAAAAGCGCTCATGGCTTTTCTTAATGGGGTGTACCATTGACCGTTATACACCAGATCCGCAAATTTCAAAGCTAAAGATTGTTTGTAATGCTGTGTTTCTTTATCCAGCGTGATCTCTTCTAATTTTTCGTGGGCTTTATACAGAATCGTTCCACCCGGTGTCTCATAGACCCCACGACTTTTCATTCCTACAAGACGATTTTCGACAATGTCCAAAATTCCGCAGCCGTTGGATCCTCCCAGTTCATTGAGTTTTTCAATCACTTGTGTGGGGTTCATTTCAACATCATCCACTGCTGTAGGAACACCTTTTTCAAAATGGATCTTTACATTGGTTGGTTTGTCTGGGGCCTGCTCTGGAGAAACTCCCATTTCCAGGAAACCCGGTTTGTTCAATGGTGCTTCATTGGCCGGATCTTCCAGATCCAATCCTTCATGGCTCAAATGCCATAAGTTTTTATCTTTCGAATAATTTGTTTCCTTACTGATCTTTAATGGAATGTTATGGGCTTGCGCATAGGCAATTTCTTTTTCTCGTGAATTCAATTCCCAGAACCGCCAAGGTGCAATGATATCAATCTCCGGAGCAAAAGCTTGGATCGCCAACTCAAATCGAACTTGATCGTTTCCTTTTCCGGTACATCCATGACAAATGGCATCGGCGCCTTCTTTTTTTGCGATCTCAACGATCCGTTTCGCAATGATCGGACGAGCAAAGCTGGTTCCCAACAGATACTGTTCATAAGTAGCTCCTGCCTGCATGGTAGGAAGAATATAGTCATTGACGAATTCATCGGTTAAATCTTCGATATAGAGTTTGGAAGCGCCCGTTTTCAATGCTTTTTCTTCCAAACCTTCCAATTCCGTACCTTGTCCCACATTCCCGCTGACAGCGATGATTTCTGCCCCATAGTTTTCTTTCAGCCAAGGGATCAATACCGATGTATCCAATCCTCCTGAATATGCCAAAACGATCTTTTTATATTGTTTCTTTTCCATGATAAACTGTCTCCTCTTCTTTCTTTGTCTATGCTTTAAATCCAATAAAATGATTTGTACTCCTTCGTCGGCCTTTACTGCGCACTGCCTTCACCCCAATCTATAAAAAAAACGCCCTTCAAAAAGGACGTAATTTACGCGGTACCACCTTTATTCCATTCACAACTATGAATGACACCTCATCGTTAACGCCGATTACGTCTATGCCTCACCTGGTTTCGACATAGAAGCTCCAAGACACGTTCCAGAAACCTTATTCATGACTTGCACCCGCCGTCAATTCTCTATAGAACAGGGATTCTGTACTTCTTCTCTTCTTAGCTATGAAACTATTATACATTGTTGAAACTTTTTATCAATAGAAAAATGTAAATTTTTCATGAGAGAGCAAAAAAAAGAAAGGGCTGATTAGCCCTTGATCTGTGACATAACTTCTTCAGCGAAGTTTTCTTCTCTTTTTTCGATACCTTCACCAGTCTGGTAACGAACGAAGGATACTGCAGCAGCACCGTTCTCTTTTAAGAACTGACCTACTTTTTGTTTAGGTTCCAAGAAGTATTCCTGGTCATTCAAACAAAGATCTTTAAAGTGCTTGTCTACTTTCCCTTTTAAGATTCCCTGTAAAACTTTTTCTGGTTTGTTCGCCATTTTTGGATCATTCTGCATCATCTGTAACTGTAACTCACGTTCGTGCTCTACAACTTCAGAAGGGATCTCATCCTGGCTTACATAAGCGGGAGACATACTAGCAACCTGCATTGCGATGTTTTTAGCAAGTTGTGCATCTTGAGTTCCTTTTAAAACGACAACAGCAGAAATCTTACCGCCCATGTGCATGTAAGTTCCGAATACTTCATCATCGTTTTTCGTGATGACATTGACACGACGGAAAGAAATTTTTTCTCCGATCGTAGCTGTCGCATTCGTGATGACTTCTTCAACCGTACCTTCGGCAGTATTGACTTTCAAAGCTTCTTCCTGACTAGCTGGTTTCGCTTCCAGAAGAGCAGCCTGTAAAACATCCAATACATGTAAGAACTGTTCGTTTTTAGCAACGAAGTCTGTTTCTGAGTTGACTTCAAAGATCACCGCATCATTTCCTTGACTAGCTACACGAGTCAAACCTTCTGCAGCAATACGTCCTGCTTTCTTTTCTGCTTTTGCGATGCCCTTTTCACGAAGCCAGTCAACAGCTTTTGCGATGTCTCCTTCGCATTCTGTCAAAGCTTTCTTACAATCCATCATTCCGGCACCAGTTTTTTCACGTAATTCTTTAACTTGACTTGCGGTAATAGCCATGTTTATTCTCCTTCTCTTTCTTGATTATTCTGCTTCTGCAACTGTTTCAGTTTCAGGAGCTGTTTCAGCTTTTGTTTCTTCTTGTTTTGGAGCTGGTTTGTTAAAACGACGGTTACGACGTTCGAAGTTTCTCTTACGTTTTTCTTCGATACGTTGACGACGTCTTCTTTCGTTTTCAGCGATCTGCTGTTCTACGTTGCGGATAACATCATCCATTGTGACATCTTCTTCTGTGTTATCCAAATATGCCATTTCCAAGACTCCGCCTTTGGCATCCACGATAGCATCTGCCAAGATCGTAGTGACCAACTTAATAGAACGAGCAGCATCGTCGTTAGAAGCGATTGGATAAGTTGCATCATCCGGATCACAGTTTGTATCTAACATTGCGAACACAGGGATACCTAATTTCTTAGCTTCCGCAACAGCATTGTGTTCTTCTTTTGGATCGATAATGAAGATCGCATCTGGCAGTTTCTTCATTTCTTTGATTCCGCCTAAGCTACTTTCCAATTTTGCTTTTTCTTTACGCAAAGAAGCCTGTTCTTTTTTCGTATATACTTCAATTTTCCCACTGGCTTCCATTTCTTCGATCTCAACCAAACGTTTTACACGCTTTTGGATCGTACGGAAGTTTGTTAACAAACCGCCTAACCAACGTTTGTTTACATAGAATGAACCAGAACGTAAAGCTTGTTCTTCGATTGTTTCAGCAGCTTGTTTTTTTGTTCCGACAAACAGAACTTTTCCACCGCGTTCGCTGATCGCTTTCAACTCTGCATAAGCTTCTTCGATCTGTTCGATTGTTTGGTTCAAGTCTACAATATAGACTCCGTTACGGCTGGTATAGATGTATGGTTTCATCTTAGGATTCCAGCGGCGAGTCTGATGTCCAAAGTGAACACCATTCTCCAACAATTTTTTCATTGATACAATTGACATAATAGTCCTTCCTTTCCGTTACTCCTCCATCATTTCGAACGCTTGCAACATTGTTGATATGCACGGGCAAGCGAATCCATGATGTGTGTATTTGCGCTTTCGCGCCTTTTTATATTAGCATGTCTATTCATCCAATTCAAGCAAAAACTGACGGTTCTCAAGGCTTGATCTTGTGGTTGGCCAAAGGATGAGAACGTTCGTATTCTTTCAATAATTTTTGCGGGGATAAATGCGTATAGATCTGGGTTGTCGAAAGACTGGAGTGCCCCAGCAGTTCCTGGACGATGCGAATATCCGCTCCATTATCCAACAAATGTGTCGCAAAGCTGTGTCGAAGCATATGAGGATGGACATTCATCCCCATGCCGATCGCATCAGCATGTTTCTGCATCAGCATTTGAACAGCTCGAGTGGTCATCGCATTTCCGCGTAAGGAGACAAAAACATGGTTTGTCTGTTTGGCAAACTTTTCCCAGTATTCCCTTCGATACTTTTGAAACAATGAACTTAGTCCCTGATAAAACGGGACGATCCTTTCCTTATCTCCTTTCCCTATGATTCGGACAAACCGCTCGTTCAAATGAACATCTTCCCATCGTAAAGAAACAACCTCGCTGACACGAAGTCCGCAGGCATACATTAAAGAAAATAACATTTTATCTCGCAACTCTGCCGGTTTTTGAAGATCATAAGATTCTAAAAACGTTTGGATCTCGGAAGTAAAGAGAAAATCCGGGATCTTTCGGGATGTCTTAGGCGAATGAAGCGAGTTTAAAGGATTATTCGTGATCCCGATATATTCATTCAAATATTTATAAAAAGAACGATACGTACTCAATTTGCGGGCAATCGTAGAATTCTTGGCCATAGAACCATCTGCGAGTGTTCGAATATGCGATAAGTAATCCAAAAAAACCAGGCGATCAACGTCTTCAAAATCCGTGATTCCCTGGCTTTCTAGAAATTCTACTAACTGATTGAGATCTCTTCGATAGGCCTCCACTGTTTTTTCCGATTGCGAATGTTGATGATAAACATATTGAAGAAAACGATCAATCAGCTCATTCATGGATTTCCCTCTGGATCTCGTGAATACGCGCCAAGGCTTGTTCACAGATCTTTTCTTTCCGTTGTGCCTTCTTACATTTTTCCTGTAAGTTGACCAATCCAAAATTGGCATTCATCGGTTGAAAATGAGATGGCGTACAATGCGTGATGTAATGAGCCTGAGAACCCATGATGCATGTGTTTCCAAAGATCACAGGATCTTTGCCCGAAAGCAAAAGGGCCATATTGATTCCCGCAATCAGTCCGCTTGCGCACGATTCCACATACCCTTCCACACCTGTCAACTGCCCGGCAAAAAAGAGATCCGGACGTTTCTTTGATTGATAAGTTTCTTGAAGAACTTGCGGTGAACAAATAAAGGTATTACGATGCATCACACCATAACGGGTGATCTTTAAATTCTCCAATCCGGGAATCAAAGAAAAGACTCTTCTTTGTTCAGGCCAAGTTAAATGGGTCTGAAACCCTACGATATTATAAAGAGAGGCCGCTACATTGTCTTGACGAAGCTGAACAACCGCAACCGGATGATGGTCGGGATCTTTTTCCAGACCGACCGGTTTTAAAGGGCCAAACAACATGGTCTTCTTCCCTCTTCTGGCCATCTCCTCGATCGGCATGCATCCTTCAAAAACTTTGAGTTCGAAATCATGCATCTTTACACATTCGGCCGAGATCAAAGCTTCATAAAAGCGATCAAACTCTGCTTGATCCATAGGACAGTTGATATAGCTGGCTTCCCCTTTATCATATCGAGATTTATAATAAGCCTTCGTGAAATCGATGGAATCTTTTTCTACGATCGGTGCTGCGGCATCATAAAAATGCAGAGGTTCCATCCCTAAAAAATCGTTGATCGTTTGGGCAAAAGCATCGCTTGTCAATGGCCCTGTCGCAATAATACAGGGACCCTCTGGAATTTCCGTGACTTCTTCATAGCTGACTCGCACCAAAGGATGCTCTTTCAATGTTTTCGTGATCGTTTCCGAAAACAAATGACGATCGACCGCCAAGGCGCTTCCGGCAGGAACCGCACAAGCATCTGCGGTTTTTAAGATCAAAGAATTCATGATCCGCAATTCTTCTTTTAAGATCCCGACCGCATTGTTCAAGGCGTTCGAGCGCAGCGAATTTGAACAGACCAATTCCGCGAATCCATCCGTATGAAAGGCCGGCGGATATTTTTGGGGGCGCATCTCGATCAGATGCACCGGGATCCCCCGCGAGACTAACTGCCAGGTTGCTTCACTTCCCGCCAAACCGGCGCCGATCACCGTGACTTCAGGATGCATTTTTTGACTCCTTTTTCTTTTCAGTCTTTTTGATATAACGACACTTCGGATAGTTACTGCAGCCGACAAAGGTCGTTCCATATCGTGATTTACGCAAGACAAGATCGTGTCCGCATTCAGGACACTTTTCTCCTGTAGGCTGCGGTTTAGCTTTTTCTTTCAAAGAAACGATCGTCTTGCATTCGGGATAATTTGTACAGGCCCAGAAAGGTCCAAACCGGCCTTTTTTGATGACCATCTTAGCGCCGCAATTCGGACAAATCTTCTCTTCCTGTCCTTCTTCGGCTGCCGGTTTCGTTTCTTCCTGGCTTTCCGTATAGCGACATTTCGGAAAGTTGACACAAGAGATAAACCGGCCGTATTTTCCGTTGCGATAGACTAATTCTCCGCCGCAATCCGGACATGTACGTCCGACTCTTTCTAGCTCTTTCTTAGGCATTTTGTCATAAGCATCTTCGACCAATGGCTCAAATTCATCATAGAAAGTATGCAGATAAGCGATGGGATCGGTATCTCCTTCAGCGATAGAATCTAAAGAATTCTCCATATTAGCCGTATATTCTACATTGATCACGCTTTTAAAATACTCTTGAAGCTTTTCATCCGTCAGGATCCCTTGATCACTTGGAAAGAAAACTTTCGTTTTTGTGGTTTTATTGGGATCCGCCTGCAGTAAAGCATAGCCGCGTTTTTGTAAGGTATCGATGATCATCGCGTAGGTACTTGGTCGACCGATCGACTTTTCTTCCAGATCTTTGATCAGGCGAGCTTCGGTATAGCGTGCGGGCGGTTCGGTAAAATGTTGTTTGGCTTCAACCGGCACATCTGTAAAGATTTCGCCTTTTTCCAAATCCGGCAAGATTTCGTCCTTCTGCTTTTCGTAGGTTGAATACACTTTTAAATACCCATCGAATTTCAACATTTGACCAGAACTTGTAAATTCACATCCGTCACATTCAAATTTCGCATTGGTTACACTAAAAACCGCATCGCTCATCAGAGAAGCCACAGTACGTGCATAGATCAAAGAATATAGACGATATTGTTCATTCGTTAAGTACGCTTTGATCTTTTCCGGTACATGATTGATGTTCGTGGGACGAATCGCTTCGTGCGCATCCTGGGCATTCTTTGAATTATGGGCATGAACATGACCGACATAATCCTTTCCGTACTCCCCTTCAATATACGCATGGGCATCTTTAACAAAAAGATCACTTAAACGTGTAGAATCTGAACGCATATACGTGATCAAACCTTGCATCTGCCCTCCAAGATCGATCCCTTCATAAAGCTTTTGCGCAATGGTCATGGTCTTTTTCGCACCATAACCTAATTTCGTACTGGCTTCCTGCTGCAACGTTGAAGTCGTAAACGGAAGTTTCGGCTGCCGTTTGCGGGAACGCGTCGACAAAGAAGATAAAACAAAATCATTCTGACAGCGTTTTACGATCGCATTGGCTTGTTCTTCATTTTCTAATTTTGGCTTTTTGCCGTCTACTTTCGCCAGATCTGCCGTAAAGCTCTTTCTTCCCTTTTTTAAATTGGCATGAATGCTCCAATATTCTTTGGGTTGAAAAGCTTGGATCTCCTTTTCACGTTCTACGATCAAATGCAATGCGACCGACTGCACACGGCCAGCAGATTTTGACTGGATCTTATTCTTTAAGAGTTTGCTCAGTTTGAAACCGATGATACGGTCTAACATACGGCGCGTTTCTTGAGAACGTACAAGATCCATATCGATATGAGATGGATTCTTAATAGCTTCCAAGATGGCCGGTTTAGTAATTTCATGAAAGATGATTCGGTTCGTAGAATCAATGTCGAGATCTAATTCTCTAGCCAAATGCCACGCAATCGCTTCTCCTTCGCGGTCCGGGTCGCTCGCCAGATAGATCGAGCCACTATTCTTCGCAAGCTTTTTTAATTCTTTGACAACATCTTTTTTATCCGAGTTGATCTTATAGGTCGGTTTGAAATCGTGTTCGATATCAATTCCCAATCCTTCTTTTCCGCTGGTGGCCAGATCACAGATATGTCCCTTGCTGGAAACAACTTTGTAATCAGAACCTAAATATTTTTCAATCGTCTTCGATTTGTAAGGCGACTCGACGATGACTAAATCGTTACTCATTTTCAACCTCCAATTGGTTCGTTAGTAATAAAACAATAAAAAAATGCGTTTGTCAATTATAATTCATCGAGATCGGATTCTTCGACAAGGATATTCGCTCCATTTTGGATCAGCCAGTTACAACCGGAATACATCTTTTCTTCAAATGCCGAAGGAACACAATACACGGGTTTGGAAAGTTCCAGACATTCATTGACTGTATGCATCGTTCCGCTTTTACATTTTGCCTGGATCACGATCAACGCTTCGCAAGCGGCAGCAATCAATCGATTTCGCCATGGAAAATGATGGGCTAAAGGTTTGGTGTGTAAAGGATATTCACTCATGATCAAATGCTTGCGGCTCATCTCCTGATATAAAAAGGCATTTTCTTTCGGATAGATCCAGTCCAATCCGCATCCGATAAATCCAATGGTCTTATGATCCAGACTGCATTGATGGGCCATCGCATCAATTCCCTTCGCGAGTCCGGAAAGAATCACATAACGTTGTTTTAATCGATTCGCAATGATCTTTGTATTCGTTAAAGCAGCTGTCGTACAGTTTCGACTCCCTATAATCGCAACCCCTTTTTCTTGTAAATAGGAAAGATTTCCGTGATAAAACAGGATCCATGGAGGGTAGCGCAATTTTCGAAAACAAACCGGATATTCTTTATCGACAATCGTAACATAAGGATCTGGATAGTGAATTCTCTGTACGGGGGCCTGGCTCTCCAGACAGTGAGCGATCTGTTTCCATTCCCCACGACTTTGAAGGGCATACCACAAAATAGCTTCTCTTAAATCTTCTTTCATAGTATTAATTACGCTCAAAAAGAAAAAAGATAGAAAATTTCTTTTCTATCAAAATAAAGTTAATTCACATTTTCTTTGTACCGGACCATAGGACCGCCGATGACAAGGTAAGACACCATAAGTATCTAAGGCTTGTAGATGCGCCTTGGTAGGATAGCCTTTATGTTTCTTAAAGCCATATTCCGGATATTTTTGATCCAGTTCCACCATGATGCGATCCCGCGTGACTTTCGCAAGAATACTGGCAGCGGCAATGGAGATGGACTTAGAATCTCCTTTGATGATTGCTTCATACGGTTTATCAAGGCCCGGCAATTTCATCGCATCACTGAGCACATAATCACAAGGGGCCGCCTGAGCAATCTCCAACATGGCCTCTTGGGTCGCCCGGTAAATATTTTTCTGATCGATCACTTTTTCGGAAACGATCAAGATCATGAACCACGATGCATCTTCTTTGATCTGTTCAAAGAGTTTTTCGCGTTTCTTTTCAGTCAGTTTTTTGGAATCATCGATCTCAGGATTTTTGTATCCAGGTACAAATTGGCACCCAGCTACAACCAGCGGTCCCGCAATCGGGCCGCGCCCCGCTTCGTCTAGTCCTAATAACCAAGAATGTTCATCCCAAAGATCCCATTCAAGCGGTCTCTCGATCATAAGGTTCCTCCCATGTGATTGGGCCAAGAACATCGTTTCGGATATCTTTGATCAAAGATCGAATCAGTCTCTCCTGATCGATCTGCCCTTTTTGTAGATAACCGCGTTTGACGGCAATCTTATTCATCGCATCCCAAACGTCTTGCACGCTTTCAATCTGATAAACATTCTCCAGTAAACCGTTATGCTTCTTCAAAAGCCAGTCGAGTGCATACTGTACAAGTTCATCGCGATTGATCACTTCGTCACGGATCGACCCTAATAATGCTAAACGCAACCCAATTTGCGGATCCTCAAACTTTGGCCAAAGAACCCCTGGAGTATCCAACAGTTCTAGACCCTTATCCAATTTGATCCACTGTAAAGCGCGCGTTACACCCGGTCGGTCTGCTGTCTGTGCCGCTTTACGCTTGGCCAGTGTATTGATCATCGTACTTTTTCCCACATTCGGGATTCCGCAAACCATGGCTCTTAAAGCCCGAGGCCGAATGCCTCTGCGTTTTTGTTTTTCGATCAAGGCCTGGCAAAGTTCATTGGCGACAGAAACCAATGTCTTTTTATAAGAATCACGGATCAGATCCAAAGCCAAGACTTTATTTTGTTCATCTTCCAACGCTTGGATCCATTGCGCCGTCATTTGCGGATCGGCTTTATCTCGTTTCGATAAAATAATCAAACGCGGCTTTTTCTGGATCAACTTTTCCAACATTGGATTCTTGCTGGAATAAGGGATGCGGGCATCACGAATTTCAATCACAAGATCCACTTTTTTTAGATTTTCCTCCATCTGCCGCTTGGCTTTTGTCATGTGGCCGGGAAACCATTGGATCGGATTATTTGCGCTCATAACTTATCCTTTGATCCCAATTTGTTCAAAAGGAAGCAATACAAGCACACCGACACCATAGATCTGTGATTTTTTGATCACTCCGATCGAAGGATCGCGAGAATCTTTGGAAACCGGTCGGTTATCTCCCATCACAAAATATTCGTCGTCTCCTAAAGTCACTTCTTCAAAATCGACATAATCGACGATCGTTTTTCCATCATCATCTTTTGTGACTTGTTCTACCGCATTAAAATATCCATATTGGTCGCGGCATTCTTCGATATAAGATGGGTCGATATAATCGGATTCATCGATCTGTGCACCATTGATATAGATCTCATCGTCGATGCAGGAAATGGTATCGCCTGGCATTCCGATCACACGCTTCACGATCTGAATTTCTTCCGTTGTTGTTTCTTTTGTTTCTTCATTGGTTACTTCCTGATCCGTTGTGACCACGACGATATCATAGCGATGGATCTGTCCAGTCCACACACTGACAAGATTGGTAAATCCAAATTCTCCATCTTGTAACGTTGGATCCATACTGCGTCCGTTTACTTTGATAGGATGGGCAATAAAATTCATAAAGATCAAAATTACGATTGCCGTGATCGCAAAGACTTTGACAAATCCTAATATATCTTCTAAAAGCGTACGTTCATCATCTTCGTTGTAACGATAGATCGCTTTCTTTTCCCTTTTGCTCGCTTTTCTCATCTTCTAACCCCATTTCTACTCGCTCATTATACTATAAATCACGCTAAATAAAAAATGCCGATTGCTCGGCATCTTTATTATCGAACTTCCTTAAGACGAGCCGATTTTCCGGAACGTCCGCGTAAGTAATGAAGTTTATTACGACGAACTTTACCATGACGAACGACTTCGATCTTATCGATGATTGGTGAATGCAAAGGGAATTTACGTTCTACTCCGATACCGTTAGACATCTTGCGAACAGTAAATGTTTCGGCAATGCCACCACCTACACGTTCAATGACAACACCTTCAAAAACCTGGATACGACTCTTGTCCCCCTCTTTGATACGTACGTGAACACGAACTGTACTTCCAGAGCGGAATGAAGGAATATCCGTTTTTAACTGCGATTTTGTAATTTCATTAACTAAATTTAAATTCATCTTCGTTCCTCCTTTTCTTCCATACGGTCATCTTGCTCATACGCACCAGGTGCCAGCGGAACAAAACCGTGCAACAATGCCCTAAAATATTAGCACACCTCATCCGGGTTTTCAAGCGCTTTTGTAAGGAGTTTTTCTTCTTCTTGAGAAAGCCTGCGGTCTTTTAAAAGATCCGGACGATGAAGAGCTGTATTACGCAAAGCCATCGCTTTACGCCAAGTCTGGATACGGGCATGATGTCCGCTCAATAAAACTTCGGGAACTTTTTTTCCTTCATAGATCTCCGGTCTTGTATATTGTGGATACTCCAGCAAACCATCGGAAAAAGAATCATCTTGCGCACTGTCCGATTTGATCACACCCGGGATCATACGCAAGATCGCATCACAGATCACAACACAGGCTGGTTCCCCGCCCGTCAAAACAAAATCACCCAAAGAGACCTGCATATCAACATAGTCACGGATCCTTTCATCAAAACCTTCATAATGACCGCAAAGAAAGATCAGATGTTTCTCTTTCGAAAGGTCGATAGCCATCTGCTGGTGGAACGTCTTTCCCTGCGGGCTCAACAAGATCACTTTGCTGTCGGGCGTACGCACACTTTTCAGAGCATCGAGGATCGGCTGACACATCAATACCATACCAGCGCCCCCGCCATAAGGGGTATCATCGACATGGCCGTGTTTTTCTTGGGTAAATGATCGAAAATCCACACATTCAAACGAAAAAAGATCTTTTTCCTTGGCTCTTTTAATAATACTGGTTTGAAGCAGTGGTTCAAAATATTCAGGGAATAGACTCAAAACAGTAATTTTCATCGCAACCCCTCCATATCGTTAAAAACAATTTTCTTAGAGATAGGATCAACAGATGAAACAAAAGCTTCCACAAAAGGGAGCAAGAAGGATCCTTTTTCATTTTGTACCCGTAAAACGATATGGGCTCCGGTTTCCAAAATATCAGTGACTTTTCCGCAATCATTGCCGGACTGATCATAAACTGTGCAGTCCATCAACTGATGATAGTAATACTCCCCTTCTTCCAGTTTGGGAAGCTGTTCTTTGGAAATCAAAAGCGCTTTGGTTTTCAGCTTTTCGGCTTGATCTATATCGGTGATCTCTTCGAACTTGGCATAGCCAAATCCCTTTTGCATGCGAAAAGAAACCACCGTCAGCGTTTGACCATCTTCTAAAGTCAAGACGCGCCCTGTCGCAAATCGATCCTTCACATCGTCGGTCACAAGCGCGATCTTACATTCTCCTTTAAGTCCGTGTGTATTGATGATGGTTCCCACTTTGATCATGTTTTTATCTCCTTTAAAAAAATTAGGATGTTTTCACATCCTAGTAAGCTTCAAATTTAACTGAGACTCTTTTTTTGATATCTCTTGCCGCAATGGAGATCATCTGACGAATGCTGGAAGCCATGGCTCCTTTGCGTCCGATCAGACGAGCTACATCATCGCTGTTTGCATAAACATACAATAAGATCTCATGTTCATTGGTCGTTGACATCGTCTTAACAGATAACGCTTCTTTATCATCAACCAATGGAAGACAAAGATCCATCAATGTCTTTTCAAGATCGATCATGTTTATTTGCCCATTTTGGCTTCATGGAATGATTTCATGACGCCTTCTTTAGAAAGAATAGAACGAACTGTATCTGAAGGTTTAGCTCCATTGTTCAGCCATTTCATAGCTAATTCTTTATCCAAAGTAACCTGGTTTTCTTTAGCAATAGGATTGTATGTACCGATTTCTTCGATGATACGTCCATCACGAGGACTACGAGAATCAGCAGCTACGATACGATAGAAAGGACGTCCCTTTTTACCCATTCTTTTTAAACGTAATTTAACCATATTTTTTACCTTCCTTTTCTGTTGCTTCGTTACTTTATCACAAGCAAGCAAAAAGTGTCAAGTATTTTTGCTTGACACTTTATTTTTTCTTCTTTTTCTTTTTTGACTTTTTTTGTTTCTTGCTGCCGGCATGTTTGCTGGTTCCCGCCAGACCGCCGCCGCGCTGCATTGCTTGCAGACTGGCCATATTCGGCATATTTCCGCCCGACATCATCTTGGTCATCATCTGCATCTGCTCTAAAGAAGAGATCAGTCGATTGACGTCCATGACTTTCACACCCGCTCCCTTGGCAATACGGTTTTTTCGACTGGCTTTCAAGCAGGAAGGATTTTCTCGTTCATAAGGCGTCATGGATTGAATGATGGCCTGCGAACGATTCATGGAATCATTCATCTTTTCATCGTCCAGATTTTTGACCATATTTCCTAAGCCAGGGATCATTCCCAGCATACGCTGCATAGATCCCATTTTTTTCATCTGGCCAAACTGATCCAACATATCATTGAATGTAAAGATACCGCTCTTCATGCGTTTCGCAGTCTTTTCCTGGACTTCCATATCCAGCTTTTCCTGCGCTTGTTCTACCAAGGTAACGATATCACCCATGCCCAAAATTCGATCGGCCATACGGTCCGGATGGAACGCTTCCAGATCCTCTACTTTTTCACCGTTAGAGACAAAGAGCACAGGAACATTGGTGATGCTTCGTACAGAGAGCAATCCGCCGCCACGAGCATCGCCATCCATTTTAGTGACAACCAAACCGGTGATGGCGAGCTGTTCATTGAATTCACGAGCTACCGTTACGATATCTTGCCCCGTCATCGCATCCACGGTCAAAAGAATATCGTCCGGTTCGACAAGCTGTTTCATTTCAGAAAGCTCATTCATCAGATCCTGATCGATATGAAGACGACCGGCCGTATCAAAGATCACAAGATCTTTTTGACGATCCTTCGCATACTGCATAGCCTGACGAGCCGTTTCGACCGCACCGACATCGGCACCAAGGCTAAAGACTTCTACATCGATAGAATGTCCCAATGTCTGTAACTGTTCAATCGCAGCGGGACGTATCACATCACAAGCAACCAAAAGTACGCGTTTCTGTAATTTTTCTTTACAATAACGAGCAATCTTCGCACTGGCCGTAGTTTTACCGGTCCCTTGCAGACCGACCATCATAACCGTTGTAATGCCGGATTTTTTAAAATGAAGACGAGCATCATCGGTTCCCAACAGATCCCGAATCTCATCGTGTACGATCTTAACGACCATTTGACCCGGATTGATGGAATCGATCACTTCCTGCCCTAATGCTTTTTCTTTGACGTTCCCAATAAATTCTTTCACGACATTGTAATTGACGTCTGCTTCCAACAAGCTCATGCGAACTTCCTTGAGCATGTCATTCATATTGGTTTCTGTCAGTTTTCCTTGTCCGGTAATATTCTTCAGGGCTTTATTCAAGCGCTCTGATAAAGATTCAAATGCCATAATCATTTCTCCCCACTATTTTGTCAGCTGAAAAGCCAACCGTTTTTCATGGTTGCCGACCAGTTCGATCGTTCCCACATGGACAAATCCAAATTTTTTTAACATCCTTTGCATCGGTATGTTATCTTTATGCGTATCAATGCGCATCGTATCCACTTGATCAATACAGTATTGCATCATCTTTTCTCCTATGTGCGGGATCCGACGACGAGATGCGATTCGATGGACGACCCCATATGGATCTTGGTTGAGCCACGCTCCATCGATTTGAAGATAGCTTGGGTCTTCCCCGATAAAAAAGACAAAACAACCTTCAATCTCACCATGGATCTCATCAACAAACAAGCGGTCAGCTTCAAGATCTCGCATGAGGATCTTGCGGCTGGGATATCCTTCCTGCCACTGATGCGTATTGCCATAAGAAGCCATGAATTCGCGAGCAATCGCATAGATTTCTAAAAGCGTATCGAGATCGGTAACGGTCGCCTTTCTTATAGCCATTTGTTATATTCCTGCACTTTCTTTTTGGTCCATCCATAGCGGATGCTACAGATGCCTTTTAAGAGCTCATAAGCCAAATGAGCGACCGGATTCACGTTTTTCCAATTGATTGTTGCCGGAATGTAACGAGGACGATCTTTACGCGTATACCGAGTGAAGATCGTATATAAGATCATAAAATCGGAATTTGAAAGATGAATATCAAAAGAAAAATGTTCAGTCGGGAATTTCCGACGTAAATAGTTTTCCTGATATTCATACGCTAAACGCATATCATACACTGTCTCCAGATCCATTCTGTGCGTCAAAGAACCAGGATGCTGGACATAGTGATAAAAACGATTAGGAATATGACCGATTCGCTTCGCGTTGCATAAAGCTTTGAACACTGTATAGGTATCTTCGAATCCGCGGATCGTATCAGGAAACTCAACATTGAAAAAACACTGTCGTTTAAAGAGTTTTCCCCAAGGATAGTTGTTCATTCCTTGGTTTTCCGCTAAGGAGTGCAAAGCCTCCATCGTATCCATCACCGGACGTCGTTCAATTTTTCGATAAATCGAACCATAGCGATAGTCCATCGTAAATCCGCAGCAAACCAAATCACAGTCGTTCTCGATCATATGAGCCACCATGGTCTCAATCATCTTCGGCTCGATATAATCATCACTGTCAACAAACAAGATCAAATCCCCGGTGGCGTGATGGATCAGGCGGTTTCGGGTCGTAGAGATCCCGGCGTTCGTATATTCATAATAGCGAATAAAGCTATAGCGATTGGCATAATCTTGACATATTTGGCCAGAATGATCGGTAGAACCGTCATTGACCAAAACGATCTCAATCTCTTTATAAGTTTGATGGATCAACGAATCTAAGCAACGTGATAGATAATTCTCAACATTATAGACAGGTACTAAAATGCTTACCATGCGTTTCCTCCTCACTCATAAATTCGAAACAAGACATTCTTTAATAGTTTATTAAAAAGTGAAACACAAATCAATAGCCAAATCGTCCAGGCAAAAACGCCGACAAGATCCACATTCAAACGCGCGAACTGCATATTGGATCCCACACCAACAGAAACGGAGGCCAAGATCTCTGCCATCACGACAACTTTAAAAGCCAAAGAGGAACAAGTGATCCAGCTGGTTACGATCGCATTTTTTAAAAGCGGGAAATACAATTTCCGGCATTTAATGGGAAACCCTTGCGGATAGATCAATAGTACATCTTTCCACTGCCCCTGGATCTCACATAAAGCCTCATAAATATTTTGATAAAAAATGGGAAACAACAGAAGAAAAGCAACGATCGTGACGCTCATTTCCCGATTGACCCAAAATAAGAAAAGAATTATAAAAGTCACATTCGGAATGCTTCTCAAAAATAACAAGATCTGATGAAAATAGACCGCGGCTTTTCGGTACCGAAAAAATACAAACGCCAAAAGGAACGCTAAGCCAAAAGATAGAACCAAAGAAGTAAAGACCCGCAATATGGTCATGATCAAGGAAAAATAAAGATCTGGCGAAAGAGCTTGATGGAGCATCGTTAAAAAAACTTCATCCGGTCGCGGTAAAATAATCGAATTATCGATCCACAAAGATAAAGCGATCCATACGATCAAAAGTGTTGTCAGCATACGAAACCATTGGCCTTTTGTCATAATTACCTCTTCTTCTGTTCTCCATTATAACAACTCTGAGAAAAAAGAAAAGTTAGGAGCCATAGCCCCTAACGTCTTTTATGGATATTCCAAGTGCCAATCACCTCGTTGACCGTGGATACGGTCACAAAGGCTTGAAAGTTGGCACGATGGAGATAATCCAACAATTTTTTATATTCACTGGTCGTCATGATCGTAACAAGTTCCGTTCGTTCCTCGTTTAAATAGCCGCCTGTGGCTTTATAGATCGTGACACCGCGCTGCATCTTATGCATGATAAAATCTTGGATGGTTTTATACTCATCGGATAAAATACAGATTTTCTTCTTTTTATGGAAGCCTCCGATAAAGTAGTCAATCGCAATCCCATTGGCATACGTTCCAATCAGACTGACAATCAGAGTCCCCACATCATAAACCAAGATCGAACTCATCGAGGTGATGAAGCCACAAAGTGTCAAAGCTTTACCAATTTCCATATGGGAATACTTGCTGACGATCTTCCCCACGATATCTAAACCGCCACTGCTCGCATTGATATTAAATAAAATCGCTTGGCCAAAGGCAATGATCAAAGTATAAGAGATCAAATCGTAAACACTGTTGCCGGTAAGCGATGTAGAAACAGGAAATAGGAATTCAAAAACAGCTAAGAAAACAGGTAACAAAATCGAAGTATAAATCGATTTAGAAGCAAATTCCTTCCCAACAAATATAAAACCTAGGATCAATAAACCGACATTCAAGATCAATGTGATCATAGAGATCGATAATGGAACGACCCGATTTAAAACCATGGCCAAACCGGAAATACTTCCAACGATAATACCGCTGGGGATCAAAAAGAAATATATCGAAACCGAAATCACAAACATCGCTACGGTAATCAAAAAGACATCTCGAATTTTATTTTGGTGCATAAAAAAATACCTCCATGCCTGCCTATTATAACAATAGAAACATAAGAAAGGTATAAGAAAATTTATGAATGTTTTTTTGAAAAAACCTGAAAAATCATCTGAAAAAAGCCAAAAAAAAGACCCGGCAACGAGCTATGTTCGCAGGGGCAAGCCCAACTATCTTCGCCGCGGAAGTGCTTAACTTCTGAGTTCGGT
>NZ_CALVBG010000019.1 GCF_944325745.1 uncultured Faecalicoccus sp.
ACAGGGGCGATCTTTCATACGACCAGTGATACGGAATTGATTGCTTATCTAATCACTAAAGAAAGGCTGAAGACGCCCTCGATCGAAGAAGCGGTATCGCAGACGATGCATATTCTGGAAGGAGCTTATTCTCTGGTTTTGATGTCGGCCCAGAAGCTGATTTGTGCCCGGGATCCTTATGGGTTTCGGCCCTTGTGTTATGGAAAGACAGAGGATGGAAAGATCGTAGTGGCTTCGGAAAGCTGTGCTTTAAAGGCAATTGGCGCCAAAGTGATCCGGGATGTAAAACCGGGAGAGATCTTGATCTTTAGTCCGAATGGAATGATCTCCCGTCAGGAGCATTGTCACAAACAGCCGGAAAAACTCTGTATCTTTGAATATATTTATTTTTCGCGCCCGGATTCTGTGATCGAAGGGATATCGGTCCATGCATCACGGATCAAGGCGGGAAAAATCTTGGCACAAACGCATCCTGTTGAGGCAGATATCGTGATCGGCGCCCCCGATTCGGGCTTGGATGCAGCCTTAGGTTTCAGTATGGAATCGGGGATCCCGTATGGGATGGGATTTATCAAAAACAAATATATTGGAAGAACCTTTATCTCGCCGGGAAAAGACCAACGCTTGGATGGTTTAAAGATCAAACTGGCGGCCATTGAAGAAAGTGTAAAGGACAAACGAGTTGTTTTAGTGGATGATTCAATTGTCCGCGGCAACACCATGGGACGCGTGGTGGGCTTGCTTCGGGAAGCGGGAGCTAAAGAAGTGCATGTGCGCATTTCTTCGCCGCCCTTTCTTCATCCGTGCTTTTATGGAACGGACATCGACTCTCAGGAGCATTTGATTGCCTGTCATTATCGTACGGATGAGATCTGTCAAAAGATCGGTGCGGATTCTTTAGGGTATTTGCCGATTGAATCTTTGCATCAGCTGGCAGGAAAGAATGGATTTTGCGATGCCTGTTTCAGTGGCAATTACCCGACGAAGATCCCGAAGGATACGCGAAAAGATCGTTTTGAACAAAGATTGTCGGAAATCAAAAAATGATTTGACAATTGCCCCAACTCATTGTATAAATTCAGTTATAAAGGCAAAGGCGTCTTTAAGACTTGTGCTTAAAGATGCCTTTTTCTTTTATAAAAGGAAATAAGAATAGAAGATCAATCAGAGGCAAAGGTGTCCATCGTATAGAGCGAGGAAATCTTTGCCTTTTATTTTTATTTCCTTTTCAGAAAAGGAGGAGATAAATCACTGATTCGAAAAAATTAAAAGAGGATCATTTTAGAGAGAGATAAGGAGGAATCGATTTATGGAAATGAGTATGGTGATAGACACGTTTTGGGTCTTAGTAGCGGCTGTCTTGGTTTTCTTTATGAATCTTGGCTTTGCGTCGGTAGAGGCCGGCATGGCAAGGTCTAAGAACACGGTGAATATTTTATCGAAAAACTTTATCGTTTTTGCGGTATCTTCATTGGGCTTCATGCTGCTGGGATGGGGATTGATGTTTGGCGGGGACAATGGATTGATTGGAACGGAACATCTGTTTATTTTAGGCTCCAACGATGTATCGTTTTATAACGATACCTTGACATCCAATGTCCCATTCTGGGGAAAATTCTTCTTTCAGTTAGTCTTTTGCGGAACGGCTGCCACGATTGTTTCAGGAGCGGTGGCCGAAAGAATCAAATATGTTTCTTTCATCCTCTTTTCCTTTGTACTGACCTTGATTATTTATCCCATTGTTGGTCACTGGGTTTGGGGCGGCGGCTGGCTTGCGGATCTGGGCTTTCTAGATTTTGCGGGCGATACCGTGGTTCATTCGCTGGGCGGATGGGCCGCTCTTGCCGGAGCCATCATCTTAGGCCCGCGGATTGGAAAGTATGGAAAAGACGGAAAGCCTAAGGCCATTCCCGGACACAACATGTCTTTGGCAGTGATTGGACTCTTTGTCTTGTGGTTAGGCTGGTTTGGATTCAATCCAGGGTCTACGATGAGTTTTCAGAACCCTTCCGATGTGATGCATATTTTGATGACGACCAATACATCCGCCATTATGGCTGTTTTGACATCGACGATCACTTCGTGGATCTTTATCGGGAAGCCGGATCTAGGCATGACGATCAACGGCTGTCTGGCCGGGCTGGTGGCCATTACCGGAGGCTGTGCTTATATTTCGATTACAGATTCTATGATCATCGGTGCTTTAGCGGGCATACTCGTTGTCTTTTTGGTCTTGTTCTTTGATCGGATCAAAGTGGATGATCCGGTAGGAGCCACATCGGTTCATCTGGGGTGCGGTGTTTTTGGGACGATCTGTGTAGGATTGTTTGCCCAGGAAGGTGTTACGAGTCTGTCGGCAACAAATGGATTATTCTATGGCGGTGGCTTTGGACCCTTGGGAATCCAGCTGTTAGGGATCCTTGCGGTGGGCGCTTTTGTGTTTGTGAGCACTTACGTTATTTGGTGGATCTTGAAAAAGACAGTGGGGATCCGTGTATCTCGCGAAGAAGAGATTGCCGGATTAGATATTGGAGAACATGGTAACTACGCTTATCCGGATTTTATGCCGGCCGTTGAAAATATCGATTATGATCTGGAAGAAGAAAGCGAGAAGCAGGGTAATCTGCCGGTATCTCAGACGATTCCAGTAAAAGATCGGACACAGGGCTCTCTGATCAAAAAGGTAGAGATCATTTGTAAAGAATCGAAATTGGAAGCGCTGAAATCGGCCATGGCCTCGATCGGCATTACCGGGATGACAGTATCGCATGTTCTGGGTTATGGAGCACAGAAAGGAAAATTAGAATATTATCGCGGGGCACCTGTGGAAGCCAATCTTTTGCCGAAGATCCAGGTGGATATCGTTGTCGGCACCGTTCCGGTGGATGCGGTGATCGATACAGCGAAAAAGGTTTTATACACCGGACATATTGGGGATGGCAAGATCTTTATCTATGATGTGGAAAACGTCATCAAGGTACGTACAGGAGAACAAGGACAAGCTGCCTTGCAAGATGAAGAATGAATGAAGGGATCCAAGTTTACGGATCCTTTTTTTGGATTAATACCATCTTTAGGCGGACTTTGATACAATGGACGTAAAGTTTAGGAGCGATTTGTGTACTATGAAAAAGCGTTTTAATTTTTATTCTAATTTTAAAAATCCCTTGCCTCGTCCGCAAAATATGAAGACCAAGATCCTTCTGTTAGTGGGCTGGCTTTTGGCAGGAGCCATCTATTATTATTTCAATCATCCGGTCTTGAATATCAAAACCGTCTTTTTCTTTTCCTATGTTGTCTATGGACTCGTTTTGATCTGGATCCTTTCTTTGTTTTTTGAGCCGAAACAAATTGTGTATGATACCGGCAAGAAATCCATCTTGGGAACGTTTGTATCCATTGTGATCTTAGCGGGCATCTTGTGGGCCGGCGGATCGATGCTGATCTGCAGCCCAATCTTCATGGCCAAATCCTTTGCGAATCGAATCGAGATCCAAAATGTCGATTTTGATAAAGTCAAGGAAGTGGACTTCACGAAAACGCCGATCATCGATCGTGATTCTACGATCGTTTTAGGCGACCGCGTTATGGGAGAGATGCCGGAGCTGGTATCGCAGTTTGAAGTCAGCACGGAATATACACAGATCTCTTATAAAGACAGCGTGTATCGGGTCACGCCTTTGGAATATGCAGGATTCTTTAAATTCATGGGAAACTATAAAGAAGGGATCCCTGCCTATATCCTGGTCAATTCGGTAACCGGGGAAGCGGAATTGGTTCGCTTGTCGGATCTTGGATTGGACGGTATGAAATACGTACCTTCGGGTTATTTTAATTATGATCTGTATCGTAAGCTGCAGATGCAGTATCCAACGACGATCTTTGGAGATCCGTCTTTTGAGATCGATGAAGAAGGACATCCTTGGTATATTTGTACAACCTATGATTATGCGGCTTTTGAAAGCCGCAAGACCGTATCGGGTGTGGTATTGTTTGATCCGATCACAGGCGAATCGACCAAATACGATGATGTCCTGGATGCACCGACATGGGTCGATCGCATCTATCCGGAGTCACTGGTGACAGAACAAGTCGATCAGAACGGTTCTCTTCAGAACGGATTTATCAATTCGATCATCGGGCAAAAGAATGTCACGTATACTAGCGAGGGCTACAATTATTTAGAACAAGATGGCGACATCTATATTTATTCAGGCATTACATCGGCCAATAAAGATTCCAGTAACTTAGGTTTTGTCCTAGTCAATTTAAGGACCCATGAAGCGATGAAGATCACTTCTCCGGGTGCCAATGAAACCAGTGCCATGGCTTCGGCCGAAGGGGAAGTCAAGAACTACGGCTATACTTCGACATTCCCGCTGCTTGTCAATGTCAATGGACATCCGGTCTATATGATGGCCTTAAAAGACGACAGCGGATTGATCAAGATGTATGCGATGGTCGATGCCAGCGATTATCAAAAGGTGGCAACGATCTCTTCGGATGAGGGATTTGAAAATCTGAAGAAGAATTTCATCGCCCTTGAAGGCGGGAACGCTCCGGATGAAGAAGATCTGAAGACCAAGGATATTAAGATCAATACCGTCCAGATCTTGACGATTGACGAGGCGACCAAATGTTTTATCACCGATACCGAGAACAACCGCTATAAGATCACGTTATCCTCTAAAAATGAAGATATTGTGGCGTTCTTAAAAGCCGGGGATGAAGTTTCGATCTCCTATATCCCGTCGGAAGATGTCAATACGATCCAAAAGATCGAAAGAAAATAGGGGGTTTTGTCATGACGGGAAAAAGGATTCGTTCTGTTCTATTGATTCTTTGTTTATGCATAGGACTCAATCTTACCGGGTGTCAAGACAGCTGTATCTATGCCAAAGAAGAGAATTGGGCTTATCTGGAAACGGATGTTTCGAATCCGGAGGCAGATATCTTCTTTATCTGTCCTTCGGTTTTTAGCGGAGATGAAAATTCTTATAATATGTCTTTAGAAGATGCCGAAACAAAAGAAAGTTTTGTGGGAGCCATCAATATGGAAAAAGACATCTATGATGATGAAGATACGCGTTTCTTTGCGCCCTTCTATCAACAAATCGGGTTGAATGTTTATGAAATGACACCGCAGGAAAGAGAACCTTATTTAGAGATTGCATATCAAGATGTGAAAGAAGCCTTTGTCTATTATCTGGATCACTACAATCAGAATCGCCCGATTGTATTGGCCGGGTTCTCGCAGGGGGCGGATATGTGTATACGGTTGTTAAAAGATGTTTTTGATGATCATTCTGTCCAGGAGCTTTTGATTGCCTGTTATGCGATCGGCTGGCAGATCACGGAGGAAGATCTGAAGAATTATCCCCAATTAAAGATGGCACAGAATGAAACCGATACCGGAGTCATTATCTCTTTTAACAGTGAAGCGGAGGAGATTGAGGATTCTTTGATGATCCCGGAAGGGTCGCGCTCCTATGCCATTAATCCGTTGAATTGGAAAACCGATAGTACATTCGCAGATCGATCCTTGAATCAAGGTGCCTGTTTTACAGATTATGACGGACAGATCAACCAGGAGATCCCCGCATTAACGGGCGCTTATATCGATGAAGAACGAGGGGCCTTAAAAGTGACCGATGTGACGGCTAAAGAGTATCCGGCAGGTCTTTCGATCTTTGAAGAGGGAATCTATCATTTGTATGACTATCAATTCTTCTATAGAAACTTACAGGAGAATGTAGATAAGCGCATGGATGCTTATCTGGATCAATCAGCCCTTTGAGGGCTTTTTTGTTTTCTCAAGCGTGGTCTTTTCTTGGATAAAAATTTACAAAAATGTTGATATTTATTATAATAAACCCGCTTTAGAAAATCGGAATTTTGATTAAGAAGGGAGCTTTTATGAACACTTTTTTTCAAAAAAATATAGAACCGAATAAAAAGGTCAGAACGATCGAGATCTTTGTCTTGATTCTTTTGATCATCGGCTCGCTTGCCTCTTACGGCTGGGGACTTTCCAAGGTCAACACGCAGGTAGAAGAACTGACTTATGTGCAGTCTGTGGAAATGACACGAGATACCAGCCTCGAAGACTATGACGGGGAAGAAAATGCGATGTGTGATGTCACCTATCGCAACGGCGACCAGACCATGGTGATCACCTATCCATATGAAGAATACGAACAATTGGATGCACAAACCATCACCGCCTATGAATTTAAAGGCCCTAACGATATGACTCTTTATTTTGATCATCAGGATGTATCTCTATCGCAGGCGCAATACGCTTATGAACAAACCATGGCCAACGAAACGATGCCGGTTTTCAACTTTGCGAACGCGGCAGTGATCCTGGTGTTGTCGGTTTTGATCATGATGCTCTTTTCCCGGCAGTTTACGACCTATGAAAAATCATGGTTTTTATCCATCATGGTCCTGGCTACGATCTTCTCGGTTCTCTTTCCGGAAGAAAGTGCCAACGGGATCAACGGGATCCTGATCATGTGGCTGTATCTGCTGGATACGTTCTTAAATATTTTATGTGAATTATTAATTTCGAAACAATCCAGGTATAACTTCTTAGTCTCTGTACTGGTGGAGATCACGGAGATCGTAATGTCGCTGGTTTTAATGTATCGGTTTGCGACCTTGGCGACGACGTTGTTGTTCTGGCTGCCGATCGATATCATCAGCTACATCAACTGGTCGCGCCATAAAGACCAGCAGGAAGATGAATTGACGGTGGTACGCCGTTTAAAAGGATGGCAAGAAGTTCTGGTCATTGCGGGGATCGTCATTTGGACCGTTGTCGTAGGATATTTGATCAGCGGATTAGATATTGCGACCGATTTCTATCATAATCAATCACTAGAAACCGCCATCATCTATATCGATGCCTGTGCTTCCGCGGTAGGGATCGCCAACGGATTGTTTATCTTTTTCCGCTTCCGGGAACAGTGGATCGCCTGGTATATCTGTGCGGCCTTGGAGGCTGTCATCAATGTGATCTCAGGACAATATGTCTTATTGATTTTGAAACTGGGCTATTTTACCAATACGACGTATGGTTATATCAAATGGAGCCAATATATCAAATCGCACCAGGAAGAGAAGAAGTTATCGATCTTCTGATAAATTCTTGAGGAAGTTGGTCAGGACTGTTACAATATAGCGTGTAAAACAAATATGAGGAGTGAATATTATGGCAATTTCGGCAGGAGATTTTAGAACAGGATTAACGTTGATCGTAGATGGAGATCCTTGGCAAGTGTTGGATTTCCAACATGTAAAACCAGGAAAAGGGGCTGCGATCTTAAAAACGAAGATGAAGAATCTGAAGACAGGAAATATTCAGGAACGTAACTTCAATGCCAATACAAAATTTGAACAGGCAAATATTTCTAAGAAGACAGCACAATATTCTTATTCGGCAGATTCCATGTATTATTTCATGGATATGGAAACCTACGATACTTATGAACTGTCCGAAGATCAGATCGGCTTCAATAAGTATTTCATCGTAGAAGGTGCAGAAGTATCTTTGATGTTCTTTGACGGCATGTTGTTGTCGGTATCAGTTCCGGAAAAAGTAGAATTGACCGTGGCAGAAACCGATGCCGCCATCAAAGGGGCACCATCAAACCAGACCAAAGATGCGGTAACCGATACGGGACTTTCTTTACGAGTTCCTCAGTTTATCGAACCGGGCGAAAAGATCGTTGTGTTCTCAACGGATGGGAAATACGCAGGAAGAGCTTAAGAGCTCTTCTTTTTCGCATTATGAACAAAGTTGTATTGATTACCGGAGCGGCCCAAGGAATCGGGAAAGCTATTGCCTGGGAACTCGCAAAGCATCAGTATGATATCGTGATCAATTATCATACTTCCCAACAAGCCGCTGCCGATTTGAAATCTGAGATCATCGAGAACTTCGGGGTCCGCTGTTTAACGATCGGGGCGGATGTATCCGATCCCGAACAAGTGGATCAGATGATCACACAAGTAGAAGAACAGTTAGGCGGAGTTGATATCTTGATCAACAATGCCGCGATCGATCTTTCGAATTTATTTCATCTAAAAAATGCCGAGGAATTTCGAAGAACCTTGGATGTGAATGTCATAGGTGCTTTCAACTGCAGCAAGCGAGTCTATGAACACATGTTGAAACAAGAATATGGGCGCATCATTAATATCGCTTCCACCAACGGCATCAACACATATTATCCTATGTGCATCGATTATGATGCCTCTAAAGCGGCCTTGATTTCTTTGACTCATAACTTAGCTTTTGAAATGGGGCCTTATGTGCATGTCAACTGTATTGCGCCAGGATTTATCGGGACCGAGAATGAACTGGACGGCTATGATGAGGAATTCTTAAAGGAAGAAGTGGAAAAAATCATGGTCAAACGTTATGGCGATCCGCAAGAAGTCGCTTATCTGGTTCGGTTTTTGATCAGTGATCAGGCGGACTATATCAACAACACCGTGATCCGTATTGACGGCGGACAGATTGGCAGCTGTTAAGAAAGTTGATAAGAATTTCCTGTCAGCTCCTGAAACAGGTCTTGCGAAATCACCGGTTTATGATCCAATAAGATCTTTTCATCTTTTTTTGTATAATAGAAAACTTTTGAATATTGCCAATCGTTGTATGAAGTCGGGCTGCAAGCTTCCTGGAAGGAATAGGAAAATGCACAGCGGGAGCCATCTGTGGCGGTAAAGCTGAATTGGCTGGCAGATCCTTGGACTTCATATGAGCCCTCGCGTTTTAGTACTTCAAAGAAACATCCAAATGACAGATCACTTTCCCGCGTTAAAAAGAGATCGGCATATTGGATTTCAGTTTCATCGGATCGGACGATCGTTAAAGAAGATTGATCACTTTCAGTCTTCTTTTTTTTGAGCTCGTCTGGATAGCTTTCCAGCTCGATTTGATATGCCAGAGCATAGTTGGCAAAGGAGTTTTCAGACCATTCCTGAAGCAGGGAAGATAAGGTATCTTCTTTGAGTTGGGGATCATCATTTTCTAAGAAGATATAAGTCTGTCGATCGATAAAGGCTTCTTCTGAAGGCCCTCCATTATCTGCGATAAAAGTCAATGGTTCCTGGTAGGCGATGCCGTAGCGGATAAGACAAGGATAAGGCTGCTGGTCAAGATAGGCTTCGAATTTCTCCATTTTTTCGCAGAGAGTTTGGATTTCTGAAAAGCTGGAATACATTCCGTTGACAGAAGGGATATCACTGTCGGTCGGTACACCGAGAGTTAAGCCTTCAAAAACGGCTGGATATTCATTCTGGAATCGTTCACTATAATACTTTCCCATTTCCTGGTGATAGGTTGTGACGATCTCATGGCTTCGAAACAGCTGGATCCGTTCGCGATCGATCAGCTCAAACGAGACTTCCGGCAGATCTTTGAGATGCGCTTGCCAAACGGTATCGATACCGCCGCTGGCATTTTCTTTTTCGGTACAGGTTTTTGAAATATAAAGATCTTCATCGATGATATTTTCCTGAAACCAGATGGCGAGCTCTTTCTGGTCATAAGTTTGCGAACATCCGGACATGACGAAAAGACTGGATAGACAGAATACAAAGATCAAAAAGAAATGTGTCAGTTTTTTCATGAATCTAGTATATCAAAAAAGGAGCCTTTCAAAGGCTCCGAATCTTGAATTAGAATCGTTTTCGAATATTTTTGGCGATCTCATTTAATTCTTTATATTTCTTCTCTGCATTTTCACGCGTTTTCAAGAAAAGCTCCGTATCAAAATTGGCGTTGAAACGTTGCGTTAAAACGGATTTCAGTTCCTTGCGCGCTTCCTTGTATTCTTTCTTGGCTTGTTTATAGCGTTCCTTTAGATCTTGAGGAATGGCCTTGAAGTCTGGATAAGCCTGATAGATACGTCTTTGAAGCAGACTGCGGTTTTTCAACAGTTCATGCATCCGCAAAGAGATCTCTTCGGTATTGTCGCCAGCGGTGTTGTCGATCTCCTTTTTGACGATATTCATCAAGATATGCGATAGCACATAATCGGCACTCATGAAAATCAAGATGATCCATGCCAGAACACTTAAGATGACAGGATCGATTTGATCGATAAACTCAAAATAATGAGGCGCGATAAAGCGGACGATCACAACGGAGGCAATTCCAAACAAGATCAAATTGCCGATCCAGATCCGGCCATTCAAGTTCATCGGTTTTGTCGAGTAATCCCACCAGCGGGCATGGAACATTTTTTCCATGTAGAAACTGGTCATGTATTCCAGAAAACCGCAGATCACAAAGCCGGCCATAAAGGTCTCTAGGATCGTCCCTTTCCAGCCGATCAGACCGCCGACCAGGATCGTAACGCCGACGACCCCAAATCCATAGATGGGGCAATAAGGGCCGATCAGGAATCCCCGGTCGATAAAACGATGGTATTGGATATATTTTAAAGTGACTTCCATGATCCATCCTAAGATGGAGAAGATAAAGGCCATGATCACAAATTCATAAAACAGCTGCATAGAACATCCCTTTCTAGTGGTTGATCTTATTCTATCATGAAACCGAACTAGAATCGGTGTTCTATGCAACAGAAAGGACGAAATTATTTTCCTTCTTCCACCAGTTTGGCGACAACCGGATCTTTGATCTGGATCCCTTGGGCTTTTAAGGAAGCGATCTTCGCTTGAAATTGCGGCAAGTAGTTTTCATGAGCGATCAACAGCTCATCCAACACATTTTTGGCACTTTGACCCGCCGGGATCAGCGGATTGAGGGCAAACGCTTCCAAAGCCAGACCGTAATTTCCCGTCACAGCTGCTTCGATCGTACACTCTTCCATAGCCTTCATGCCCTGAAGCCAGCCTCTTTGGGCACTTGGCAATTTTCCCCAGGCAATCGGCATGGCTCCTTTGCCGGTGATGATGGAGCTGACTTCGACGACGCAGTCTTCAGGCAGTTCCGGGACGGCGCCTTTATTTTTTGTGCTGACAACCATGTGAGTCTTTTTATCGTTGTAGATGGAATTGATGCATTCACAGGCGGCATCGCTGTAATAGGCCCCGCCGCGCATGCTGAGCTCTTCGGGCTTGTCGTCGAGGTTTGGATCTTGATAGAGTTCAAACAGGCGCTCTTCTGTTTGTTTGACTTGTTGACCGCGAGTGCCTAAAGTTTCATATTCTTCTAGAGAATGGGCGAGCATTTCTTCCTGGCGATAGTAATAGCGGTGATAGCCGCAAGGGATCATCTGCATTTGTTCAATCTGTTCTTTGAAGAAAGGAACGTTGGTGATGTTGGCCGGCAAACCGATATCCTTTCCTTCAAACAAAGCGTCGATGACCTTTTGGGTCAGTTCCTTTCCGCAGCGGTCATAGACTTTATGCCAGTGAAAATGATTGATGCCCACAAACTGATAGATCAGATCTTGCGGATCTTTTTGGATGGCTTCGGGTTCTTTCATCATGGCAATCACCGGTACGTTGCATAAACCGATGACTTTGTCCCAGCATCCATAGCGGATCACGGCTTCGGTTACCATGCCGCTGGGATTGGTGAAGTTGATCAGCCAGGCGTTCGGACAGACTTCCTTCATATCTTGGACGATATCCAGGATCACCGGGATCGTACGGAAAGCTTTAAAGATCCCACCGGCCCCGTTGGTTTCCTGCCCTAACATGCCATACGACAAAGGGATCCGTTCGTCTTTGATGCGGGCTTCCAAAAAGCCGACGCGAAATTGCGTGGTCACAAAGTCGGCATCCTGAAGGGCTTCTTTGCGGTCCATGGTGGTATGGATATGGACATCGTATCCGGCCTTTTTCCACATTCTTCTTGCCATGGCGGCATCGATCTCTACTTTTTCTTTTCCCTTTTCGACATCGACCAGCCAAATTTCCCGAATCGGAAGTTCGGGGTAGCGTTTGATAAATCCTTCCATGAGTTCCGGCGTATAACTGCTTCCGCCGCCAATAGTCACGATCTTGATTCCTTGTTTCATCTTGTGATCCTCCTTGTGATTTCAACATAGTACAAGAATCCAAAAAGCACAAGGATTCGAAGAACGGTAGAAAAGGAAGTTTCAAAGAAGCAGGCAAGTCTTATTGTTTTTTGGAACTTTTTGAAACGCAAAGAAAAAACCACCGGCTGGTGGTTTATTGAGCTTGATTCTTGATGTTGGTCAGCGCCAATAAGATCGACAGCTTTCCATATTCAAAGGTCAGACCGCCCTGCATATACAAGGTGTAAGGCTCTACGACCGGGGCATCGGCACTCAGTTCAATGGTACTGCCTTGTGTAAAGCTTCCGGCCGCCATGACTTCATCAAACGGGTAGCCAGGCATTGGCGCGGGCAAGACGTGCACGAAGGAATCGATCGGGCTGGTGGATTGGATGCCTTGGGTAAAATGAACAAGGTTTTCTTTGGTGCCCAGTTCCAAGGTCTGGATGATATCGGTCCTTGGTTCATCGTAAGCCGGAGATACATTTTGATAGCCGAGTTTTTCCAGCATATATGCCGAAAAGACAGCTGTTTTCAAAGCGCTTTTGACCGCGTTGGGTGCCATGAAGATTCCTTTGAAAAAGGAAAGGTTCAAGTTGAAATTGGCCCCTAAGCTTTTTCCGATGCCAGGAGCGGTCAAGCGTTCGGCAACCCTATGGATCAGATCTTTTCGCCCCGCTACATAACCGCCGGTCGACGCAATGCCGCCGCCCAAGTTTTTCATCAAAGAACCCACGACGATATCGGCTCCGATATGTCCGGGTTCCAGCTTTTCAACGAGTTCGCCATAGCAGTTGTCCACCATGACGATGACTTCCGGGTCGACTTCGTGGATCTTTCGGATGATGCGCTCCATCTTTTGAATGCTCAAGGATAAACGATGCGAATAGCCGCGGGATCGCTGGATCTCTACCAGGCGTACATTGTGTTCCTGGAGGCGTTTGAGGATCGTTTCTTCATCAAAGTCGTCGTTGACCAGATCGATTTGTTCATAACGAACGCCATTGGCTTTTAAAGACTGGGTAGAAGTCCCATATAGCCCGATCATTTCCTGCAGCGAGTCATAGGGGGCTCCCGACAAGGAGATCATGGTGTCGCCGTGTTTCAACAAGGCCGAAAGGGCCAGATACAGCGCGTTGGTCCCGCTCATGATCTGGGGGCGGACCAGGGCATCTTCGCAGCCCAACACCGAGGCAAAGATCTTTTCGATCTTGTCGCGGCCTTCATCGTAGTTTCCATAGCCGTTGATATCCGCAAAGTCAGAGTAGGACACGCCGTTTTCTATAAAGGCCGATAAGATCCGATTCGAGTTATACAGACAGACATCATCAATGCTCTGATAGATGTCTTTGAGAACGGTTTCCGATTCTTCGGCCATTTTTAATAAATCTTTATCGATTTTTTCTAAGATCATAACAAGCTCCTTAAAATTTTCACATCCCTTATTATACACAAATCAAAAGAGATGCATAGAAAAGAAAAAAAGTAAAATCTTGATAAAAACGATACTCTTCTGGGAAGAGAGATTTTATGGCGTGCTATAATGGGGAGGTAGAAAAGGAAGGAATCAAATATGACGATACGTTGTTTGGCATTTGATTTGGATGGAACGTTATTAAATGATCAAAAAGAGATCGACCCGCGCACGAAGGCTTCGATTTTTCGGGCGATGGAGCAGGGTATGCATATCGTGATTGCCAGCGGGCGCGATAAAAACGGTACTTCTTTTGTATATGAACCGTTGGGACTCGACAAAGGGAATCATTACCTGGCTTTGGTCAATGGGCAGATCATCTATGATTTTGAAAAGAAAGAATACGATCTGGATGATGTCTTATTGCCGGAAGATGGGTTGAAGATCCAGCAAGTTTGTAAACGATTTGATATCGAAGGAATCTTTTGTTGCGGATACGATTTCTACAGCTATATCTCACAAGCCAATCGCGAAAAGAAGATCGAACGGGAGAAAAAAGAAGGACAGCCGATGGATTACGGGCTGAAAAAAGGCGGACCCCACCGCAATTTCATCGACCTTCCTTATAAAGAGATCGAGTTGACCCAGGATATCAATAAGGTGATCATGGTCCATACGGCAGAATTCTTTGAAGAACATTTAGAAGATCTGAAAAAAGCCTTATCTGACTATGATGTTTTATTGATTGGTCCGACCTGGCTGGAGATCATGCCTAAAGGGGTATCCAAAGCCAGTGCCTTGAAAAAGATCTGTCAGCGGGGCGGTTTTACGATGGATGAGATCATGGCTTTCGGGGATGCACAAAATGATATTCAGATGATCGAACAAGTCGGAATCGGCGTTGCGATGGGCAATGCGATGGAGGAAGTCAAAGCGGTTGCCGATTATGTGGCAGATACGAATTTGAACAATGGGATCGGAAAAACGATCGATTTGTTGTTGGCGGGCAAAGAAATGGACTTGCGCCGCTCGAAACGCTAAAATAAAACCATAGAAAGCGATGGTGAAACGTATGGAAATCATTAACAGAAATCAATTTGAACAATATATGAAAGAAGACGCCGTTCTCGTAGACTTCTTTGCGACTTGGTGCGGACCTTGCAAGATGCTTTCGCCTGTACTGGAAAGTGCGGCCCAAACATTGGAAGGAAGAGTCAAGATCGTAAAGGTCGATGTGGATCAAAGCCCGGAACTGGCGCAAAAATTTGGTGTCATGGCAGTGCCGACCATGATCTTGTTCAAAAACGGCAAACAAGCAACAGCCTTTTCCGGCTATATGCCGGAAGCCCAGCTGGTGGCTCGTATCGAAGCCGCTCTCTAAGAAAAAAACGCTCGAAATGAGCGCTTTTTTTATGAGCTGGATTGCATCAGATGTTTCAGGATGATCTTCGGGGTCACCAGCACAAACAGAATCGATAGAATGGTCAGTACGATCAGCATCCCGATCGCATAGATCTCCCAATAAGCGGCCAGGTCGATCACAAAGAACGGGATCACCACCACGGCCAGAATGGCCCAGGAGATCACAAATTCCAAAATGACATTCATGTTGTTTTTGATGGCATGAGTTTCATCTTCCCAGTCGGTTTTCGGATGCAGACCATCGACAAAGATGGCGATCGCATTGACCAAAACGGAAGTGATCAAAGCACCCAGTACAAAGAACACGTCATACCAAAGCGGATAAGGAACAACGATATGTACGCTGATCAGCATCAAGATGCATGTCAACAAAGAAAACAAGATCCCGATGGATTCTTTGATCAAGACTTGTTTTGTGAAATCCAAAGGGACATATTTCACAAAATCCAGATTCTTTCCTTCCCGGGAGAAGGCAGTCGCGCTGATCCCGTTCAGACTGCCGGCAAAGAATCCGATGCCGGCCCCGGCAATCATCAAAACGAGCGGCAAGTTGATCAAAGACGGAAGATCGATCGTTTCCAATACGGGACGAAGATCTTCTTTGATCGGCATCACCAGCATCATCGCGATAAACATGATGGGCATCACTAAAGAAGAAAGCACACAGTTGGCCATATAAGCGGGTGTGCGAATCAGGCGAAGAAATTCAACCTTCGCATAGTTGATCCAGATCGACCCTTGTTTCCGGTAAGAGACTTGTTTTTTCCGGGTCGAAACAGAACTGCGGGCATCCCGGGCAGAACTTAAATACAGCTTGTCTGCCACAAAAAGGAAGATGGCCATGCAGAGAACCAAGATTGCGACTGTGATCAAAAAATCCACGATCGAACATTCCACGATGGAGCGGGCCGCAAACGAGACATTGAAGAAGATCTGGACGATGCGCATGATCCCTTCCGGATCATTGGCCAAGGTTTGGATCAAAAGAACCGGGTCTTCAAAATTATAGCCCAGCTGACTGGAAGCCAGTCCTATCACGATAGCCAGTCCAATCGACAGCACACCGGTGATCATATTGAAACGGTCTTTATTTTTGAAAAACGGCAATAAGCGCATCAGGATCATCCAAAAGATGCAGACGACAAGCGTGGTCGGCAAGCCGATCAAAAAGATCTGCGGAAGATAAAATAAGATCGAAGCAGCCGAGGCATGGCCGGCCATGATATAGGCGACCAGGATCGGCAGCATTCCAATGCATGCCACCAGCATCAATGAAATATAGACGATTACAAATTTACCGGCTACGATCGTTTTTCCTGAGATCGGCAGCACCAGGAGGTGTTCCAGATCGTTGGAAAAATAGAAGACAGAGGGAAAGACAAACAGCGCTGTCCATAACATCAAAAAACAAATGCAGGCAAATCCCATCTCCATGATCATCAAATCAAAGAGCTGTAAGCGAAAGCCTTCTAAAAACATATTGAAGATCAAGGCAAATGTCGGTAGCAGGCAAATGATCAGGACGATGGCGGTGATGATGCCTTTGCGTCCCTGTTTGGATTTGAGATCCATGCCGTAGTTGGCTTTATACAGAGCCTTGGTCAAGATCAGAAAGTCACGCATCTTTGGTGACCTCCAGGAAGATCTCTTCGAGGGTCTCTTGATCTTGGTAAGCTTGGCGCAATTCTTCTAGAGTGCCGTTAAAACGCAGTTTTCCATGGTCGATGATCAAGATCTGATCACAGAGTTTTTCGGCCACCTCCAGCACATGGGTCGAGAAGAAAACTGTATTTCCCTGGCGGGCATGTTCTTTCATCAGCTCTTTTAAACGATAAGACGATGCCGGATCCAGACCGGTCATCGGTTCATCCAGGATCCAGATGTTCGGATTGCAGACGAGGGTGGCGATCAGGATCGCTTTTTGACGCATCCCGTGCGAATAACTGGACATGCGTTCGGATAACGAACTTTCCATTTCAAAATCTTGGGCAAACTTTTTGATGCGCTCGTTTCTGGTCTGGGTATCGATATGGTAAATATCGGCCATGAATTGGATATATTCCATGCCGGTCAACCGTAAAAAGAGATCCGGACTGTCGGGGACCAGACCAAACTCGCGTTTGGCTTCCACCGGCTGGGTCACGATATTTTTGCCGTTTAAGGTGATCTCTCCTTCATCGGGCATCAAGACACCGGTCATCATATGGATCGTCGTTGTCTTGCCGGCACCGTTGGGACCGATAAATCCTACGATACATCCGGTAGGGACATTCAGGTTCAGATGATCGACCGCCGTCTTTTCCCCAAAGCGTTTTGTGACATTTTTGATTTCTATCATAAGCAAACTCTCCTTATGCGACCTATTTTACCACCGGGGGGGGGTAGGCAATAGGTCTATATAGTTAAGATTATATAAATATTTGGTTTTTGTTTTCAAGAAGGAGTTCTT
>NZ_CALVBG010000020.1 GCF_944325745.1 uncultured Faecalicoccus sp.
CCTATGATATAAACGGGTGAAGTCATTATGATACATCCTCTTTTCTCTATATTTACCATTATATCAAAAATCGCCCAAAACAAAAGAGAGTAGGCATTTGAGCCTACTCTAATCTCTTCCTCTCTCTAACGAAGTGTTCTTACTTTACAGCGTCTTTCAAAGACTTGCTTGGTTTGAAACGAACAGCGTTGGAAGCTGGGATATCAATTTCTTCTTTTGTGAAAGGATTGATCCCTTTACGAGCTTTACGTTCTGTGATCATAAATTTTCCTAATCCGCTCAAATCAACAGTATCATTGTTTGCCAATGATGCTACAACTTCGTCTACGACGAATTTTACATATGTCGTTGCATCTTTCTTAGTCAAGTTGCATTCAGTAGCCAATTTTTCAGCTAAGTCTTTTTTTGTTACTACATTTGACATGAATATGTCCTCCTTTTCACGAAGAGAATCATAGCATTATCTTTTAAGAAATGCAACAACCGTTCGTTTTCAAAATCGTGGATGGATTTTTGACCGATCGCAATCAACTTCCTTCATTTTTTCATTGATTTTTTTGAGATTCAATGGCACAATGAATGAGCGCCTGCATAGTATAATGGTAATACACATCCATGGTAAGGATGAACTCGTGGTTCAATTCCGCGTGCAGGCACCACGAAATCATTAAGACGGTCTATTCCAGATCGTCTTTTTTTGATAGAATGAAGCTGATTTTTAAAGGAGAACAACATGATCAAAGCCATTTTTTTTGATTTTGACGGGACGATCCTGTCGCATTCCACAATGCGCGTTCCCGCTTCTGCCAAAAAGGCCCTCCAAGCTTTACAAAAACAAGGCATTCTTGTCATTGTCGCTACCGGACGCCATATCACCGAGATCGAAGAATTTGATTTCTGCCATGAATTTACCTTTGATGCTTATATTACACTCAATGGACAATATTGTTTTAATCAACACGAATCGATCTATTCCAACCCGGTTCCTAAAGAGGATGTACTGGCGATCTTAGAACACATCAAGGAAGATCCCTATCCTTGTGTTTTCGTAGAAAAAGATCGGCAATACATGAATTTTTATACGGACTGGGTGCGCTTGGAATACCAAAAACTCGGAACCTCTCTCCCTGAATTAGAAGACATCCAAAGAGCCGCCGATCACGATATCTATCAGCTTTCACCGTATTTGAACGATCGGCAAGAACAAGTTCTATTTGCGAAAACAAAAAATATCAAGATCGACCGCTGGACCGATTATGTCATCGACGTCCTGCCCAAAGTCGGCGGAAAAGACACGGGGATCCAAAAAGTCCTCGATTACTACGGCCTAAAAAAAGAAGAGACCATGGCCTTTGGCGATGCCTCTAACGATATCCCGATGTTTCAAGAGACCGGGATCAGCGTAGCCATGGGCAATGCCAAACCAGAAGTCAAACAAGTCGCAGATTATATCACAGATGACATTGATCAAGACGGTCTTGCTCAAGCCCTTCAACATTTTCAGCTCATAAAATAGGCGCTCCCTAGAGAACGCCTATTTCTTTTAACATCTTTTCCATGCTTTCTTTGCTTAAGCCTACGACATTCGTATAAGACCCGCGGATCTCGCTCACAAAATCACTGTCTTGGATCCCATAAGCACCGGCTTTGTCTAACACATCAAAATGTTCTAAATAATTTGTGATATCCTGCTCGGACAAAGGGCGAAACACAACGTCCGTCGTATCCACATGACACCATTTTTTGTCCTGATACAAAATACAGATTCCCGTCATGACTTGCTGGATCTTTCCGCTGAAACTTTCTAAAAAGAAACGCGCTTCTGCCAGATCTTTAGGTTTCCCATACAGTTTTCCTTCAAAAGCGACAATCGTATCCGCAGCGATCACACACGCATCCGCATGCTTGTCAAATATGGCTTTCGCCTTTTGATAAGCGACATTTTCTAAGGCCTGGCCCAAAGGCAAGGCGGGATCAAAATATTCATCGGTGTGCGATACTTTGACTTCAAAATTGACCCCAAGACTTTCTAAGATCTCTTTTCTTCGGGGTGACTGACTAGCTAATATGATGTTCATGATCAAATCCAATCGGAGCTTTCTTTCTCTGGATGTAAATTGAAAAAAGAATACACGGTACTAAAAGTACACAAACCATTACCACACAAGCGATGACCAATTGATAAAAGATCGTCTCCGGCAACATATTGATCATAAAGTCCGTGGCCGGATCCAACAGCCAGAGCTGATTATTGAAAAAGATCGTATGAAACCAAGTCCAAAACCCTGTGAAATCCGTCAGGACCCAGAATCCAAAAAGCACAAAAACGATCAGCAGACAGCCGCAGGCTTGCAGAAAGCCTTTCGTTAAATACGCCAGCGCCTTCTTTCCTTGCGAAAAACAAAAGTAAAAGAATAGGATCAATAAGCCGATAAAGGACACGATCCCAACTCGGATACAGTTCTGATACAGCGCCTTCACATCGACCATATGGTGCTTTTCCCGCTCATTAAACGTTTCCTGTTCATGATGGTCGATCGTGATTGTCGCTTCTAAAGAATCGGTATCATCGCGAATATAATCTAATAGTAAACAGATGCTGTTGTTCAGATCATCCGAAGAAACATGGAGCTGCTGCGACAGATCCATAGATTCATAACGTGTGATATAAAAATCTTCATTCAAAGCCACTGCATGAATGCTGCCCACCACACAGACAATCAACAACAGCCAGCCCCATACAAAGGCTAAGGCCCTATTCCACCGCAACAAGATCCACCTTATCCACAAAAGCCATTTCTTCGATCAGTTTCATAAATGATTGAATATCGCTTTCCAGATCACTGATATCTAAAGTAAAGCTGACATTATGGATCCCATTGATCGGAATGGTTTGGTTGATGGCCAGGATGTTGACTTGTTTGGCCGAGATCAAAGAAGAAACTTTGGACAAAGCTCCCTTTTCATTGCGCAAAGTCATCGTGATGACCGCCTTGCGGTTGTTTTGTTCCTGACTGGCCGCAAAAACGACATCCTTATATTTGTAATAAGTCCCCCGCGATATCCCGACCGCTTTGACTGCTTCTGAGATTCGTTTCGCCTTTCCCGACTGCAGAAGAGTCCGGGCTTCCATGACTTTTTCCAGGACCTCTGGAAGAATATCACTGGAAACGACATAAAACTTACTCATTTTCTACCCACGCTCCTTTACTGGCCACTCTCACTCTTCGACAAAGAATATGAGGGCTTTCCTTCTCAACCGTTTGTTTGAGTTTTTCTAATCGTTGTAAATCCATAGACAGAGCTAACATCGTGCTGCCGCTGCCGGAGATCCACATGGCCAGGTCCAGTTCCTGGCAAATGGAATGGATCGGGTCATAATCCGGGATCAATTTTTTTCGATACGGTTCATGAAGAAAATCCTGACAAGCTCTCGCAAGGATCATCTCATTTCCCACCTGCAACGCCTGAATAAAACACAAAGCATGCCCGACTTGAGAGACGGCCTCTTGATACGGCAAGCTTTGAGGCAAGATCTTGCGGGCTTCATTGGTCACGATCGGATAATCCGGAATCATAGCCAGTCCATGATACGAAGCACAAGGCACAATCATCATTCGCGGCTGCCCTTGATCCATGAAACTCGTTACCGCCTGACCAAAGATACAAGGAGCGACATTGTCTGGATGTCCTTCGATCTGCGTAGCGATCTTAAGAATCTCCATCTTATTCATCTGCGCTTCAAACCACGCATCGCAAGCCAAGATCCCCGCTACGACGCAGGTTGAAGAAGAACCGAGTCCCCGACTAAACGGAATATCCGAATCAATATCTAAATGAAAAGCCGGCATCTCTTGGTCCAGATATTGGCAAGTTGTCTGAAAGGCTTGTACGACAAGATTGTTCTTGTCGGCATATTCTTCAGGACAGCCCGTGATCTTTAATGTGTCCGATGGTTCAAAGTGAAAAGTGGCCCACCAGTCAATGGCCATGCCTAAGCTGTCAAATCCCACACAACAATTGGCACTGGTTGCCGGTACATGGACCGTGATCATAAAAGTTCCTCCATGGCTTGTTTGACTGCATCTTTCATTTCTGAAATAGAAATCACTTCTTGATGTAAGATCGGCAAGCTTTCCAATTGCGCCAGTCCCTGAGGGATTGGATCGGCACAGATCTCCTGTAATGCATGCATGGCCGATAACTCTTCTTGTCTTGGCTTTCCTAAAGCTTCTAACACATCTTGGGAAAATTTATACGGTGAAGCGGTCGCCAAGCTGACAATCGGACGCTCTTGGGCTTGTTTTGCCGTCATATAACCAATCGTGGAATGAGGATCCAATATAACCCCTTCCTTATTATATACATCACAAATTCCCTGCTTGGTTTGTTCATCATCGAAATAGGCACAGCCAAACAAAGATTGGATCTTATTCAAAAGTTCCTGGGGAATCTGATAACGTCCCGTCTTGTGCAAAGAATCCATGCACGCATTGACAAAATCCGTATCTTTCCCCGACATATAATACAGTAAACGTTCCAGATTCGAACTGATCAAGATATCCATGCTGGGAGAGATCGTCTGAATAAAATCGCGATTGCGATCATAGACCCCGGTCTGTAAGAAATCAGTCAGTACATGATTGGCATTGCTGGCGACATAAAAACGTTGAACCGGAAGCCCCATCAAATAAGCATAATATCCGGCCAAAACATCGCCAAAGTTTCCGGTAGGCACACTGAAAGAAACCTTATCTCCGAGTTGGATCTGATGATGATTGACTAAATATTTATAACTTTCAAAATAATAAACGATCTGCGGGACCAGACGTCCGATATTGATCGAATTGGCACTCGTCAACAAGATCTTCTTTTGCGAAGCTGCTTTTTCAAGATCAGAATCTAAGAAAAGTTCTTTGACCTTGCTTTGGGCATCATCGAAGTTGCCTTCCACCGCAAACACCTTCACATTGTTTCCTTTTTGCGTAGCCATTTGACGATACTGGATCTGGCTGACTTTTTGATCTGGATAGAAAACACAGATTCCGATATCTTCGACATCTTTGAATCCTTCTAAAGCCGCTTTCCCGGTATCACCGCTGGTAGCCGTCAAGATCATGGCTTTGGCATCCTCGCTCTTTAATGCGGTTTTCATCAATTGCGGCAAGAGCGTCAAGGCAACATCTTTAAAAGCACTGGTCGGTCCATGAAAAAGTTCGAGCACATAGACATCCCCGACTTTTCGGATCGGCGTGATCTCTGGTGAAGAAAAAGAATGTGCATATGCTTTCTCGATACATTCTTTTAATTCCTCATCACTAAAGTCCATCAAAAGCGGTCTAAGGATCGTGAACGCATTTTGCGGATACGATTGTCGACAAATCTGTTCAAGATCGATCTTAACTGTATCAAGGTCGTCCCAGACATAAAGTCCACCTTCTGGGGATATGCCCTCTAAAATCGCTTTTTTAGGGGAAACTCTTCTATTTTTATCGCGGGTTGAAACGTAATTTTTTTCCATAGATTCCTCCTTGAAAAACCATATACCATATGATACAATGTTCACATTCTAAAAACAAGTGTTTTCTTGAATTAAACAAGGAGGAGCTTATGAACGCAGTTTTATTGGGATATGGCACCGTCGGAAAAGGTGTAGAAATTCTATGCAAAAATGTTAAAGGACTGGATCTGAAACAAGTATTCGTCCTTCCGGAATACGAAGATCTTCCGTATTTTTCCAACGATGGAACAGGGATGGTCACTCGCGATGATATTGATATCGTCTTTGAATGCCTCAGCGGTACCGAACCATCCAATACATTGATCACGCTGGCTTTGGAACATGGCAAGCATGTCATCACTTCCAACAAGGCCACGGTTTCCCCAAACTTGGAACGTTATGTGGAAATTGCCAACCGCACAGGCGGATCGATCCAGATCGAAGCCAGCGTTGCCGGCGGGATCCCTTTTTTAGATGCGATCCTCAAACTTCAAAAGTTAGAACCGATCCGCGGATATCAGGGAATCTTTAACGGCACCTCGAACTATATCTTAGATCAGATGCAAAAGAATGGCATGGAATTATCGGTAGCTTTGAAACAAGCACAGTCCATGGGCTATGCCGAAGCCGATCCGACCAATGATATTGAAGGAATCGATGTCTTTTATAAGACGAACATCACCAATATGTTGGCCTATAACACGAAAAACGATGATCTTCGCCAGCCCATCGGGATCACACGTCTGAATACAAATGATATTCAATTAGCTAAAGAAAATGGAAAGGTCATTCGTCATATTGCCATTTCTAAACAAAAAGACAATGCGTTCGCAAGCATCATTGCCCCGGCATTCTTGCCGCAAGGGCACTATCTGGCCAATGTGCCCGATAACTACAATGCCCAATTGATCTTTGCGGATAGTTTTGATTATCTGGGCTACTTTGGACAAGGTGCCGGACAATTGGCAACCGCGCAAGCCATGCTGGCCAATGCCATTGACACGATGGACGGTCATGAACGAGAGATCGTTTTAGACCAGGAAAAGAAGATCCAGGAAGATCTCTTAAAAGTAGATTGGATCGTCCGTGCCAAAGCCGGCTGCCAGCAGGCAGACAAAGTTCAACAGATCGATGAGCAGGAGTCTTATTACTGGTTCAATCATAAAGATGCTTCTTTGATCGATCAGATCCAGGAGTGGGATCCCGAAGCGATGATTGCACTCTGGATCGAATAAATAGTAACGAGGAATCGAGCATGATAAAAATCACAAAATTTGGAGGAAGCAGCGTAGCCAACGCTAAACAATTTCAAAAAGTCAAACAGATCGTGGAAGCTGACCCTTCCCGCCGATATGTCGTAGTCAGCGCCCCAGGAAAGCGAAATTCCAGCGACAACAAGATCACTGATCTTCTGTATTTGCTGGATGCTCATCGACAATATCATGTGGATGCGAGCAATGTCTATCGCTTGATCCGGCAGCGTTTTGTCGATATCAAAACCGAACTGGGATTAAAACAGCCGATTGAAAAAGAACTGGACACTTTCTACACCAATCTGAATCAATATACCCAGGCAGAAATCGTCTCGCGCGGCGAATACTTTTGCGCTAAGCTCATGGCGGAATATCTGGGATATCAGTTTGTCGATGCGAAAGGGATCATCCGTTTTCATCTCGATAAAACCATCGATATGGAGGCCACAGCCAAGAAGCTCCAGGCAAAAATGGCACAATATGAGAACTTTGTGTTCCCTGGCTTTTACGGATCGACATCCAATAACCAGATCCAAGTTTTTTCCCGCGGCGGCGGTGACATCACCGGATCGATCCTGGCACGTTGCCTGAATGCGGACATGTATGAAAACTGGACCGATGTCAGCGGGTTTTTGATGGCCGATCCCAAGATCGTGGACCATCCGAAACAAATCACACATATCACTTATTCAGAGCTGCGTGAATTATCTTATATGGGAGCCAGCGTGCTTCATGAAGAAGCCATCTTCCCCGTTAAAGAAGTCAATATCCCGATCCATATCTTGAATACCAATCATCCTGAAGAACAAGGAACGATCATTCAAGAAAGGACTTCCATCAAAAATCCTTATGCGATCACGGGGATCGCGGGAAAAGAAGGCTTTGTTTCGATCTATGTATACAAAAAGCACATGTCCAGCGAAGTCGGCTATATCCGCAAGCTGTTATCCATTTTAGAGATGTATAACGTCAGCGTAGAACACATCCCTTCGGGCATCGACTCCTTCAGTGTCGTTGTGAATAAAAGCGATGTGCAAGAATCTCTTTATGAGATCCTGGCGCGCATTAAAAATGAATTGAAACCCGATGAGATCCATACGGAAGAAAACTTGGCCTTGATCTCTACAGTGGGTAAGAGCATGTCTGACTCTCCCGGTGTGGCCGGAAAACTCTTTAAAGCATTGGGGGACAAAAATATCAATATCCGCATGATTGCACAAAGCAGTGATGAGATCAATATCACGATCGCCGTCAAAAAAGAAGATTTCCAAGAGACGATCCGTACGATCTATGACGCTTTCGTCACAAAGGAGGAAAAATAATGTCAAAACTTACGATTGCGATTGCCGGAGCAACCGGAGCCGTTGGCCAGCAGATGCGGCAATGTTTAGAAGAAAGAAAGATCGATTGTGAACTTCGACTGTTCGCATCGCACCGCTCTGTAGGAAAAACATTCTCCTTCCAGGGAAAAGACATTGCGGTCGAAGAATTGAAGGAAGAGAGTTTTGAAAATGTCGATATCGTCTTAGGCGCAACCGAAAACGATATCACGAAACAATGGATGCCTTGGGCACAAAAACATCATGCCGTTGTCATCGATAATTCCAGCGCCTATCGTTTAGATCCTCATGTTCCTTTGGTGATTCCGGAAATCAATCCGGAAGATATCCAGAAACATCAGGGAATCATTGCCAATCCTAACTGTGCTACGATCATTGCCCTGGTCGCTTTGAATCAGCTGCATCAGGAATTCCATATTCATCGCATGATCGTTTCAACTTATCAAGCCGTTTCAGGCGCCGGGGTCAAAGGGGTACAAGATCTGGAAAACCAGGTAAAAGATCCGACGATTCCTTCCACGGCTTTCCCTTATCCGATCGCCTTTAATCTGATCCCGCAAATCGGGGACTTTGACGAGAAGGGAATCTCTAAAGAAGAATGGAAACTTCAAAATGAAAGCCGCAAGATCTGGCACGATCCCCACCTTTTGGTGAACTGTACTTGTGTCCGCGTTCCCATCTTACGCTCTCATTCCGAAAGCATTACGATCGAATGCGATCAGCCGGTGGATATCGATAAGGCACGCAAGCTCTTAGAAAACGCAAAAGGAGTCAAACTTGTCGATGATCCGCAACACCAACAATATCCGATGCCTCTGGACACTTCCGATCAAGACTTGGTCTTTGTCGGTCGTCTGCGTAAAGATCCCAGCGATCCGACCGGTCATTCTATGATCTTGTTCTGTTGCGGAGATCAGATTCGCAAAGGGGCTGCGACCAATGCCGTACAGATCCTACAGGCACTGATTCAAAAATAATCATCAAAGATCTTTCTTCGGAGAGATCTTTTTTTTGGGCACAAAAAAAGGTGGAAAATCCACCTTAATCTTCTTCCACAGAATCAATGGCCTCGATCACAATTCCGCGAAATGCATTTTTTTCCAAACTGGCGACTCCTTTGATCGTCGTACCGGCGGGAGAACAAACCGCATCTTTCATCTGACCGGGATGTTGTCCCTGTGTCAAATACAAAGAACCGGTTCCTTCGATCATGCGGGCTGCCAAGCGATACGCTTGCGCTCTAGGTAATCCATATTTCACCCCGGCATCTCCCAACGCCTCTAAATACATCGCCGTATAAGCAGGAGCACAGCCGGCAATCGTTGTCGCAATCGACAGATGCGAAGCATCGATCCACTCTACCAGGCCTATAGAACCAAAGACTTCTTCAAAAGTCTGCACTTCTTTCTGATCTAAAGAATGGGCCGATTCACTGATAAAGATCCCTTTTCCAATCGCAACAGGCGTATTGGGAATGCTGGAAATATGATGCGTTCCCGAACCCAGCATTTTTTCATAATCTTCAAAATAGACACCCGCCGCAATTGACACCACGACCTTGGATCTCAGCTGTTCTTTGACAGGTTCGATCACATCTAAAACTTGGTAAGGTTTGACCGCCAGCAAGATCCAATCGGAATTCTGGATCACCTCCAGAGAGGTTGCGAATGCCTGGACCCCAAATTTTTCGGCATTTTGCCGACAGCGATCATAATGAGCTGCACATACAGAGATCATAGAAGGATCGATCTTTCCATGTGTGATCAATCCCTGCACGATGGCTTGCGCCATGTTTCCAAAACCAATGCATCCTATCCGCATACTGATCTCCCTTAAGAATTGTATCCGTTCGGATTCATGGATTGCCATTTCCAGCTGGAAGCACACATCGCATCCAGATCATATTGCGCTTCCCATCCCAATTCTTCTTTGGCTAGATCGCATTTAGAATAACAAGTCGCAATGTCTCCGGTACGGCGCGGTTTGATCTGATAAGGCAATTCTTTGCCGCAAGCTTTGGAGAAGGCATGGATCACGTCCAAAACACTGTATCCTTTTCCAGTTCCCAAGTTATAGACTTTGCATCCGGCTTTTTCTTTGATCTTATTCAAAGCCTGAACATGTCCTTTGGCAAGATCCACGACATGAATATAGTCACGTACCCCGGTACCGTCCGGCGTATCATAATCATCGCCAAAGACACCGACGCATTCTAATTTTCCGATTGCGACTTGGGCCACATAAGGCAATAAATTGTTCGGAATGCCTTTGGGGTCTTCGCCGATCAATCCGCTCTCATGGGCTCCGATCGGATTGAAGTAACGCAATAAGATCACATTCCATTCCGGATCCGATGTATGCACATCGGTCAAGATCTGTTCTAACATCCACTTGGTCCAGCCGTAAGGATTCGTACAGATCCCTTTCGGACATTTTTCCGTGATCGGGATCTCTTGGGGATCTCCATAGACCGTGGCACTGGATGAAAAAATAATGTTCTTACAGTTGAATTCTTTCATCACAGTGATCAAATTCAACGTACCCGAAATATTGACAGTATAGTATTCGATTGGTTTTTGTACAGATTCTCCGACCGCTTTCAATCCCGCAAAGTGGATCACAGCGTCAATGGAGTTTTCCTGGAAGATCTTTCGCAAAGCTTCTTTGTCTAAAATATCTTCTTCGTAAAATTTCACTTCTTTATGTGTGATTTGTTGAATGCGCTCAATGGCCTTCTTGTTTGAGTTATAGAGATTGTCTACAACCACTACTTCATAGCCAGCTTCCAATAATTCCACACAAGTATGGCTACCAATGTAGCCGGCTCCTCCTGTAACTAAGATCTGCATAGTCTGTTCTCCTCTTTTTTTCTTATTATACAATAGTTTTAAGTTCTTGTTCCTCTTCTTTTGTCAAACGAGCGGCTTTCCACTCTCCTTGTACTCGCAGCCAGAGACAATGATGCTCCTGATCATAGCTTTCAAAGCTCGCATTGGGCCAGATTTTTCGCCATTGTTTTTGTTTGCGAATCAAAAAACTCAAGCGGAGATCTTGCGCCAATGCCTGATAGGCCAAAAGAAAGGAATCCGCATCTTTACAGCGGATGACTTTCTCTTCCTGATCGAACCCTTTGATCGTCGGCTGCTGCGACAAAACAAGTGATGTCTTCTTTTGGGCATCCCGAAAGACAAAAGGATAGATCATCGTAAAAAGATGATGACACTTTGAACATACGTGTTGAAAATAGGTCCCGTCCTTTAATCGTTTTTCAATCGTATCACTGATCCCGGCAATCGCCAAAGTATCCCTTTTGATTTGAAAAACATGCCCGCAGACCGGGCATGTGATCTCAATCATTCTTTCCTTCATAAAGGTCGTGTGACTTCTTTGAGCCAAGAAGCTTCTTGTGCATTTAAATAAGGATGGATCTTTTCATAAACTTCCTGGTGATAAGCATTTAACCATTCGATCTCATCTTGTGTCATCAAGGAAGCATCGATTCCCTCACGATCAAAAGGCACAAAGGTCAACGATTCAAAGCCCATGAACTGGCCATAGAGGTTTTGGTCTTTGGAAACGACAAGAAGTTCATTTTCATGGCGAATTCCAAAGGCCCCTTCTTGATAGACTCCTGGTTCATCACTTTGGATCATACCGGCTTCGAGTACACAGGAATCGTTTCTTTCCGGAACGATGCGCCAGCGGAATCCATTCGGTGCTTCGTGGACATTGGATAAATGTCCTACCCCATGACCGGTTCCACATTGATAATCCATCATTTGATCCCATAACGGTCCGCGCGCCAGGATATCCAGATTCAATCCGCGGCAACCATAGAGGAAAGTCGCTTTGGCGAGTCGGATATGTCCTCGCAAGGCTAAAGTAAACCAAGTTTTTTCTTCGGAAGTGATCGGTCCTAACACAAAGGTCCGCGTAATATCCGTCGTGCCTTCGATATACTGACCGCCGCTGTCCACCAATAACATGCCTTCGGGCTTTAAAACCACATCGCTTTGCGGCGTCGCACTGTAATGCATCATCGCGGCATGATCTTTATAGGCGCAGATCGTAGAAAAACTATCTTCTAAATAGTGTTCTTGTTCGGCTCTATACTTCTGCAGCCGATCTTGGGCGCTGCATTCTGTAATTGTTTCTTGCGAAACCTGATGTTTGAGCCAATACATAAATCGCGTCACGGCAACCCCGTCTTTGATATGGGCCCATTTGGTATTCTCGATCTCGGTCTCATTTTTACAGGCTTTCAATAAAATGATCGGATCTTGCGCTTCCACGAGGGGTGCCTGGATCGATAAAGCTAAGGTGCTGTTGACAAAATGCGGATCGATCAATACAGGACCCGATAAAGAAACGACATCGTGATAGATTGCTTCATAATCTTTGATCTGTACGTTTGCTTGTTCGAAGAGTTTTCTTGACTGCGCATCCAATCGGCTTTCATTGATGTAGACCGTCGCCTGTTCTCTTTCAATCGTCATATACGCTAAAGCCACCGGGAAATGAGGAATATCTCCGGCTCGCAAATTCAAGACCCAGGCAATCTCATCGATCTTGGTGATCACATGCGAACTGGCTTTCAGTTGATTCATCTCTGAACGAACCATCGCCAATTTCTGATCGATGGAGGCTCCGGCATATTTTTCTTCATAATGGAAAGTCTTCGTAGACGGCAGCGCCGGACGATCTTTCCAAATACGGGAAACCAGATCCAGACGATTCTCGATCCGGATCTTTTTTGAAGCAAATTGAGTTGAATATTGGCGATAATCTTGCAGATTGATGACTTTTCCATCAAAACCCACTGTATCTTGTTCTTGTAAATGAGTAAGAATATATTCTGAAATCGATGGTGTTTCGGGCTGCCCCATCTTCATCAGATCGATTCCGCTTCCTTCTAGTTGACTGGCCGCCTGGATAAAGTATCGGCCATCTGTCCAAAGACCCGCCTGATCCATCAAGACCACTAGGATGCCGGCGCTGCCGGTAAATCCAGACAAGTATTTCCGGCAAGCAAAGTATTCACAAACATATTCGGTATCATGATAATCGCTTGTGGGAACGATATACGCTTGGATCCCTTCTTTTTTCATTTCCTTTCGCAATGCTTGTAAACGTTCTTTGATCATATTGATTACACCTCCACATAATGAATATAGTAAGCCCAGTTCAAGATCTCGACTCCCCCATAGCTCAAGCCGGTCATGACCAGGCAAAGCCAGATGATCTTGATCGCAAACAGACCGATATTTCTTCCTTTATATGTATTTTCCAAACGCATATATTTGAATTGCGCCCATAGACAATACATCGGCAGCAAATAACAAAGTCCTTGCAGAATGACCATCATCGGAACATAGTTATGTAAAAAATAGAAAATATGAAAAACCTCTCTGGAAAATAAATCTTGGGAGAACTGCGTTGCGGCCTTCCAGGTCACAAAATCATTGAAACATCCCAAGGCGCAAAACAGCCCAAAAAAGAACATCAAAGAAATAAAGAACAGCACAGCCCCGCGATAAGCCGGTGTCATTTTTTCGCTGATGCGCTGGGTCTGTCCCAACAGACATAAAAAAGAAAGCAGGAACAAGATCCCATAAATCACAAAATGACCAGGAATCAGCCAAAAGATCAAAGAAAAGAACAAACTTGCCGCCAGGCAGGCATTCGCAATCGTATCGGTCTGATCTCTTCTTCTGCGAATTTGACGGATCCCCTTGGTCCCTAACGAAAACCAATCGGTCAGCGGTTTTAAAAATGGAGACGGTAAAAGCGCAATACCTATCGAACACAGGATCGACACAGCGCTGTATATTACGATATTGATCATAATCTCACCCTAATTTGAAAATCTTTCCTTTGTTATTGTAGAATAATTCTGGTAATAAGTCTACCAAGGAGGAAGCGATGAAATTACTCTTTATCGATGCGGATGGTACATTGCTGCACCACGAAGGATTTATCCCCGAAAGTGCTCTTAGAGCCTGCCAAAAAGCCCAGGAAAATGGACATAAGATCTGTCTTTGTACCGGACGTCAAAGAATTGAAGTTTATGGAGATATGTTGAAACTGGATTATGATGGACTGATCACAGGAAGCGGAGCGTATGTCGAAGTCAAAGGAAATGTATTGGAAGAAAAGAAGTTTTCTTTGGATCAGATTCGTTTCTTGATCCAATATTTGAATCATCATCAGATCGATGCGATCTATGAGATGAATGACGGATTGGCCGGAACATCAAAAACGAAGTATGCGATCCAAAAGCTCGTACAAAAACACTGTGGGCATTTATCTCGCCAAGATTATGAAAAACACGGGTTGGTCCAAGTTTTACATAATTTAAAAGTCTATGAAAACATTGAGCAATTGCCTGTCAACAAAATTTCTTTCTTAGAATCGGCACGTTCTTATCAACAAGTGGAAAATGATTTGAAAGCTTATTTTGATTGTGTCCCGTCCACTTTTGAACCTTTCGGCAATCAAAGCGGAGAGATCTCTGAAAAAAATATCACCAAAGCACATGGCATGGATACGTTGTTGGCGTATTATCAAACAACGCCGGAAGATGCCATTGCGATTGGTGACGGATTCAATGATCTGTGTATGTTTGAAAAAGCAAAGATCTCTGTGGCCATGGGAAATGCCGATCCGAAAGTAAAAGAAAAAGCAGATCTGGTTACCACCGATCTTTTACATGACGGGATCTTCAATGCGTTTAAAGAACTGCATCTGATTTAACGACAACAGAAGGAGAAATGGAAGTCAAACCCATTTCCCTTCTATTTTTTTGCACTTCTTCATTCATCTGACAAAGACAAGGCCAGTAATCTTCTAAAGGGACAAAACAATAGATCCCTATGGTCATCGATTGTTCCTGGATCGATTCGATCACGACCTCTTTCTGCATCGAAGAAAGGATATGTTCCCTTTGAGAATCTAACACATCATTCCCTAACTGAAAACAAAGTTCCGGATCGGTTTCAATAGAGACCGGAAAAGTGATATGGATGCGCCGATAGGGTTCTTTAGAATAATTGACCACGATTTGGCTGATGGCGGTAGAGTTGGGAACTACGATCTCCTGATGATCATAGGTGCGCAAGACTGTAAACAAGATCTCGATTCGTGTAACCGTTCCTTCCTTGTCTTCAATGCGGATCGTATCGCCAATCACAAAAGGCTTGGTAAAAAGAATCTGGATCCCGCCGGCCACATCGTTCATGGTATCTCGCAAAGCCAAAGAGATCCCTAAAGAGACCGCACTCAAAGAACCGACAATGATCGACATATCCAATCCCAGCACCGCTAAGGCGATCACGATAAAAATGATGCGAATGCTGATGGAAGCGCAAGATCCGATAAAACTCAAGGCTCCGCGGTCGTTCACATTTTGGGATAAGCGAACGATCAGTTTCTTGACAATCTTGGCCAGCAATATTCCCGCAATCACGATCACAGCCGCAATCGCTATCTTTATCAAAATATTTTCTAAATGATCAAACATGAAGATCCTCCTTTAAAAAAGAATCGGACTATGCCGATTCTAGATCTTTTTCCAATCTGGTGATTCCCATCTGGATACGAGAAAGGCTTTCTTCTTTTCCTAAGATATAGGCCACTTCGATGGCGCCGCCCGGTGTTGATTGTTTCCCCGTCAATGCGGTGCGAACCGGCCAAAGCACTTGCCCGTTTTTCATTTCTAAAGCTTCCGGCAAGGCCATCAAAAGATCGTGGATCTCTTCTTCCCTTTCCCATGAACAATCTTGCAGTACGCGATAAGCTTCTTTTAAAGCTACCAAAGCTGTTTCTTTCTTTGATTTCTGGCGTTTATGTTTATACATCTCCAAATCATAGTCTGGCAAGGCTTCAAAGAAATCAATCATTTCCGGGATCTCATTTAATGTATTGGCTCTGGACTGTACCAGTTTGGCCACTTCTTTTAGATCGATGGAACGAGTGATCGCTTCTTTTAACTTGGGTTCGATCAGCGCATAATAACGATCAAAATCCATATGTTTTAAATACTCACCATTCATCCAAGTCAGTTTATCAATATCAAAGATCGCAGGTCTTTTCGAAATACGATGGATATTGAACACCTGGATCAATTCTTCTAGCGAGTAGATCTCTTGATCTGTTTCTGGAGACCATCCTAACAATGCGATATAGTTAATAATGGCTTCGGGAAGATACCCTTTGGCAACCAGATCTTGAAAAGAGGCATCTCCATTTCGCTTTGAAAGCTTATGATGTTCATCTTTCATGACGGGCGGTACATGGACATAGGTTGGACGATCCCATCCATAAGCATCATAGATCAAATTATATTTCGGGGTACTTGATAAGTATTCATTCCCGCGAACGACATGGGTGATCTGCATCTGATGATCGTCGATGATATTCGCAAAATTATAGGTTGGGAACCCATCGGACTTGATCAAGATCTGTTCATCCAATGTATTGACATCCACTTCAATATGACCGTAGACTTCATCATCAAAGGTTGTTTCTTTGATTTCGCCGATCGTCTGACGAATCACATACGGTTCTCCGGCATCCAATTTGGCCTGGACTTCTTCAGGAGTCAAATGTTTACAAGGATCATCAAATTTAAAGGAATCCCCTTGTTCTTCCCGCTGCTTCTGAAGTTCTTCTTCGGAGCAGAAACAGTAGTGAGCACCCCCCAATTTGATCAGCTCTTCGGCATATCCTTTATACATGCCAAGACGTTGACTCTGGATATAAGGACCGTGTTCTCCTCCGATATCGGGGCCTTCGTCCCAATTCAAACCACAGTCTTTTAATGTTTTATATATGATCTCTTCAGCTCCTTCAACTTGACGCTGCTGGTCCGTATCTTCAATGCGCAAAATAAAATCGCCGTCTTCGTGTTTCGCGATCAAATACTCAAATAAAGCAGTTCTTAAATTTCCAATATGCATATATCCGGTCGGACTGGGAGCAAAACGTGTTCTAATTTTTGACATAATCTTCATCCTTTCTCGATAATCTTAAACCAAGAACTTTTTTTCTTCAATAAACAGTTGCCAAAACTCAAAAAAAAATATATTATATAAAGGCACCTTGGGGTATAGCCAAGCGGTAAGGCACCAGACTCTGAATCTGGCATTTCCATGGTTCGAATCCATGTACCCCAGCCATAGAAA
>NZ_CALVBG010000021.1 GCF_944325745.1 uncultured Faecalicoccus sp.
GCAAACTCTCCTTATGCGACCTATTTTACCACCGGGGGGGGGTAGGCAATAGCTCTATATAGTTAAGATTATATAAATATTTGGTTTTTGTTTTCAAGAAGGAGTTCTTTGCGATTTTTTCGATTTGGTATAGAATAGAACCGGAAAAATAAGGAGAGAAAGCCATGGAGAAACAACTAACGATACAGCCTTGTATCAATGACACCCAGAAACAAGAGGTTGCCCAGCTTGCCGATGCGATCTGGCATGAATATTTCCCATTTCTATTAGATAAAGAACAGATCGACTACATGGTCGAAAAATTCTGCAGCTTTGAAGCGATGCAGGATCTGGAAAAACATCATTATTATCATTATTTTATGGTCTATAAAGAAGATGAGCTGATCGGCTATCTTGCCTTGGCTCATGAAGAGACGCAGCTCTTCTTAAGCAAGATCTATTTAAAAGATTCGGCACGCGGCCATCGTTATGCGAGCGAGATGTTTGAATATGTCAAAGAGCACGCTCGCAAATATCAGTACGATTCCATTTATCTGACGTGCAATAAGCACAATACCCATTCCTTGGATGTGTATAAGAAATGGGGATTTAAAAAAGTGGATGAAGATGTGACCGATATCGGACATGGCTATGTCATGGATGATTATATCTTGGAGTATCCATTATAGATCATGAAGAAAGAATTTCTTGCCTGCGAGCGTAAAGAAGTGTTCTTGCTGCTGATGTTTGGCGCCGGCATGATGGGTGCCTATACATTCATCTTGCGCGGCGGCGTCTTCTGCAACGCTCAGACGGCCAACTTTGTGATGATGGCGGTGGCTTTAGGGACCGGATCGATCTCGCAAGGCTTATATTATTTGATCCCGGTCTGTGCTTATTTTATGGGCTCGGTGATCTCGGAACTCTTGCCCAATCCGGTCAAAAAGATCCATCTGTTTCGCTGGGATACGTATTTGGTCGCTTTTGAGATCCTGGTCTTGTTTGGGATTGGATGGATCCCTTTGACGATCAACCATCATATCGTCCAGGTCATGATCAATTTTATCGCTTCGATGCAGTATAACACCTTCCGGCAAGCCGAAAGCATCCCGATGGCCACGACCTTTTGTACCAACCATCTGCGCCAGACGGGGATTGGCCTGGTTCGTTATCTGAAGAAAAAAGACAGTCAGGCACTTTTACGAGGGACTCGGCATTTAGGCATGCTGGTGAGTTTTGTTGCCGGCGGGATCTTGGAGGCGTTCTTTTGTTCGATCCTGATGGAAAAAGCGATATGGATCGCTTTGCTTCCTTTAGGGATTGCTTTTGTGATCCTGGCCTATGGCGATATCAAAGAAGAACAGCGTGATTTCTCCAGTGTTCCTCGCGGACACTAAGCGGTGAGTCGAAAGGCTCGCCTTTTTTTGTGGATTTTTTGCGAGGAATTGTTGATTTCTTGTATAATGAAGGCACAGGAGGGGGTTAGGATGCAAGATCAGACATTATATATTACGGGGCATATTCATCCCGATACCGACAGTATCGCATCGGCGATCGGATATGCTTTTTTAAAGACCGCTCTTGGCGAGCCCGCAAAGGCGTGTCGTTTAGGGGAATTGAATCATGAAACACGCTACTTGCTGGATCGGTTTCATTTTGAAGAGCCTTTACTGTTAAAAGATGCACGCATCCAGGTCAAAGACTTGTCGCTGGATCATCCGACGGATCTTTTGGAAGAAACGACGATCTTTGAAACACTGGAGCTGATGCATAACGGAAACGGCCAAGGCTTTGGTGTGGTCGACCGGCAAAAGAAACTGGTCGGGATCGTGACGCGCAGCGATATTGCCAAGGTCGGATTAGGGGATACGGCCCAGGGCATCGATCTGTTAAAAGAGACCCCTGTAGAAAATATCGTGAAGACGATCAAGGGAAAAAGTGTGTATCTGGATCCCGTCAAACATATCAACGGGCAAGTTTCGATCATTGCCCTGACCAAGAATCATGTGCGCAATTATGACATCGAAGACCGCATCGTGATCATCGGGGATGATCCGATGGCCCAGATGGATCTGATCAAAAAAGGGGCCGGCATGTTGATCATGGTCTGGACCCAGCACGTCAGCGAAGAAGTGATCGCCTTGGCCAAAGAACACCATTGTCAGCTGGTGCTTTCGGGATACGGAAGCATGAATACATCGCGTTATTTATATTTCTCGATCCCGGTGCGTTTGATCATGACGCGCAATGTCGTGACATTCTCCGAAGAAGAACTGGCGGAAGATGTTTCAAAGCGAATGTTGAAGACGCGCTATCGCATGTATCCGGTGGTCAATGAAAAATATCAGCCGATCGGCTATGTGACGCGTTATCATATGATGAACTTCAAGAACAAACGGATCATCATGGTCGATCATAATGAGTTTTCGCAGTCGGTCAAAGGCATTGAACATGCGGAACTGATCGAAGTGCTGGATCATCACCGCATTTATGATTTTGCGACCAATAAACCGGTGTCGTTCCGCAATGAGATCGTCGGCAGCACGGCTACGATCGTGGCGACGATCTTTAAAGAAAACCAGATCCCGATCCCTAAAGATCTGGCCGGGCTGTTGTTGGGAGCAATTCTCTCAGATACGCTGCACTTTCAGTCGCCGACGACAACGCAAAAAGACCGGACGGCGGCCAATATGCTGGCGGCTTTTGCGGATCTGGATATCGATGCGTTCGCAACCGATATCTTTACGATCACCAGCGATATCTCCGGAAAGAGCGTAAAAGAACTGATCAATTCGGATATCAAATTCTATGAGATCCGTAGCGTGCGTATGATGATCGCCCAGGTCGTGATTCCTTGTGCCGAGTATATCTTGGGGCTGGAAGAGGAAATTGAGCAGGAATTGGATGCTCTGGTCTATCAAAAGGATCTGGATCTGTGTACGGTGGTTTTTACGAGTATTTTAGAAAGCGGTTCGATCTTTTATGCCCGCGGACCTAAGAAAGACTGGATCCAGGAGGCGTTCCCGGACACCGAAGGACCGCATACGCTCCAAAAACAGATCTTGTCTCGGAAAAATCAGGTTCTTCCGATGTTGAGCGAGATCATCACGCGGTTTTGATATCTTAATGAAATCTTAACAGCGGCCGTTTTGGTTTTATGATACATTTCAAGGGAAAATAGGGTCCGTTTCGGGCCCTCTTCTCTCTTTTGTTGATGTGAGGAATGATAAAGTTTTATGTTTACTAAGATCCATAGACGGTTTTCCCATGCGCAGACATTGGCCATCGGACACTTTTTAGTGATCCTGACAGGAGCCTTGTTGCTGATGCTGCCGATTGCCAGCCAAGATGGGACCGTGACTGATTTTCTATCGACCTTGTTTACTTCGACCAGTGCGACTTGCGTGACCGGCCTGATCGTGGTAGATACGGGAACCCACTGGACCTTCTTTGGACAGCTCGTGATCTTGCTACTGATCCAGATCGGAGGTTTGGGGTTTGTCAGTATCGGGGTCCTGTTCTCGATGTTCTTAAATCGCAAGATCTCTTTGAGCACGCGTTCGCTGCTTCAGGAAAGCTTGAATGTCGACCGGGTCGGCGGGGTGATCCGCCTGGTGCGCAAGGCTTTGCTGGGAACCTTGTTGTTTGAATCGATCGGCGCGATCCTCTTGTGTTTTCGCTTTATTCCCGATTTTGGACTGGTGACTGGTCTTTGGATGAGCATCTTTCATTCGGTATCGGCTTTCTGTAATGCCGGCTTCGATATTTTAGGCAGTTTCTTTGGAGCCTATTGTTCTTTAGTTCCTTATGCCGGAGATGTCTTGGTCAACAGCGTGATCATGTCGCTGATCGTGATCGGGGGGATCGGGTTTATCGTATGGAGCGATCTTCTCGAACATACCTATCACTTTAAAAAATATCGTCTGCACACCAAGATCGTTTTGATCACAACTTTGATCCTGATCTTTGGCGGAGCTCTTTTATTCTATATTTTTGAAAAGGATTCCATCCTGGCAGGACGGCCGATCCACGAACAGATCTTATGTTGTCTGTTCAGCTCGGTGACGGCTCGTACGGCTGGATTTAACACCGTGGATTTTGGCTTTGTTCGTCAATGTTCGGCCTTGTTGATGTGTGTGCTGATGTATATTGGAGGAAGTCCGGGATCGACGGCCGGCGGTATTAAAACAACGACGATCGCCGTCTTGTTTGGCTCTCTGGTTTCCAAAGTGCGCGGCAATCACGGCATCAACTTGTTCCAAAGACAGGTGGATAAAGATACCGTATCGCAATCTGCCAATGTCCTGGTCTTGACGCTGCTGCTGGCGACAGGATCGATCATGGCAATCTGTGCGATGCAGGATCTGAACATGCTGGATGTGGCCTTTGAGGTCTTCTCCGGGCTGGGCACGGTCGGGATGACGACAGGAATCACCCGGGATCTGATCCCGGCCAGTCAGGTGATCATCATCTTGATGATGTATTTAGGACGTATTGGAACAATGTCCTTTGCGTATAGTTTCTTTGAAAAACGAAATGTACCGGCAATACAGAATCCGGTTGAGAAAGTGATGGTAGGATAAAATGAAAACAGTATTGATCATTGGATTAGGACGTTTTGGAAGGCATTTGGCTACGCGCATGGCAGAGTTGGGAAACGAAGTCATGATCGTGGATCAAAACGCTGAAGTTGTTGAAAAATTATTACCGTATGTCACGGACGGCAAGATCGGAGATTGTACCGATGAAGAAGTGCTTCGTTCATTAGGGGTCAACAATTTTGATATCTGTTTTGTCTGTACGGGAAACAGTTTCCAGAGTTCTTTAGAGATCACGGATCAGTTAAAGACCTTAGGGGCCAAGCGTGTCATCAGTAAGGCCGACCGGGATATCCAGGCTAAGTTCTTATTAAAGAACGGCGCCGATGAGGTGGTTTATCCTAACCGCGACATTGCGGACAAAGTGGCGGTTCGCTGCAGTATGAACAATGTCTTTGATTATGTGGAATTATCACAAGGCTATTCGATCTATGAAATCCCGCCGTTGGCTAAATGGGTCGGCAAGTCCATCAAAGATCTGGATATCCGTCAGAAATATCGAATCAGCGTGATCAGCACCAAGGAAGAAGGCAGTCTGAACATGCTTCCGGGACCGGATCATATCGTATCGGGATCGGAACACTTGGTCGTAATTGGTCTTCAAAAAGATATCGACCGCATCCTTGAACAGTTTCGCTAATGCAGGAATGAGATTCCTGCTTTTTTTGTGCCTCAAAAAAAGAGTGCCGCAGCACTCTTACTGGATCGTTGTCGGGATCTCGGCCGGTTTGTTCAAGATCGTGATGAATTGTTCGCCGGTGATCGTTTCTTTTTCGTAGAGATATTTTGCCAGTTCGTGAAGTTTCATCTTGTTTTCGTTCAAGATCTGGTACGCTTCATCATGGGCACGTTTGATCAAGGGGCGACTTCCTCATCGATCTTTGCGGCCGTTTCCGGCGAACACTGCAGGCTGGCATCGCCGCCCAGATAAGCGTTGTTCACCGTTTCTAGGGCCATCATGCCAAAGGTATCGCTCATTCCGTAACGGGTGATCATGGCACGGGCCATTTTGGTGGCCTGTTCGATATCGTTGGAAGCACCGGTCGTCATGGAATGAAAGATCAGTTCTTCGGCACAGCGGCCGCCGGTCAAGATCATCAGACGATGATAGGCATCTTCTTTCGATAATAAGTATTGTTCATCTTGTTCTACCTGCATTGTATAACCTAACGCGCCTTTGGTTCGCGGAATGATCGTGATCTTATGGACCGGAGCACGGTTTTGGCATTTGGCAGCCACCAGGGCATGACCGATCTCGTGATACGATACGATCATACGCTCTTTATTGGAGATGGCCGCTCCTTTCTTTTGTTCACCGGCAATTACGACTTCAATCGCTTCTTCCAGATCTTTTTGGACAACGCTCTTTCTGCCGTCACGAACCGCTCGCAAGGCCGCTTCATTGATCATATTTGCCAGATCGGCCCCGCTGGCGCCGGCACTGGCACGGGCAATCACATTGAAATCAATTTCTTTGGAACATTTGATCTTCTGGGCATGCAGACGCAAGATCGCTTCTCGTCCATGAAGATCGGGCAGTTCAACCGGGATCTGACGGTCAAATCGTCCAGGGCGGGTCAAAGCGGGATCTAAGGACTCCGGACGGTTAGTGGCTGCCAGAAGCACGACACCATCGGATCCGTCGAAACCGTCCATTTCAGCCAGCAGCTGATTCAGGGTCTGTTCGCGTTCATCGTTTCCGTTTAATCCGGCGCCGTCGCGTTTTTTGCCGATCGTATCGATCTCATCGATAAATACGATACATGGAGCTTTTTCACGGGCTTGTTTGAACAGATCGCGGACTTTGGCGGCTCCTCGTCCGACAAACATCTCGACAAACTCCGAACCGGAAATCGAGAAGAAAGGGACCCCGGCTTCTCCGGCTACGGCTTTTGCCAACAAGGTCTTCCCGGTGCCTGGCGGCCCCACCAGAAGGGCGCCCTTGGGCATGCGGGCGCCGATGATTTTGTATTTTTCCGGATTGTTGAGAAAATCGACGATCTCTTTTAAGTTTTCTTTGGCTTCTTCCTGGCCGGCCACATCTTTAAAGGTCGTCCCGGTCTTTTTGCCTTCATAGACTTTGACATTGGATTTGCCTAGATTTCCCAGACCAAAGCCGCCTTGGCCAAAGGACATGCTGTCGGTCCCGGTCTTATCTTGGATCTTTTTAAAGGCGCGCCGGCCTAACCACCAGAAGATCAAGATCGGCAAGAACAAAGTCAATAGATAATAGATGACCGGATTCATGGGTTCCGAGATCACCTGCGTAAAGTTGGCACCGGAATCGTTGAGACGGTCCACGAGTTGGGGATCGTTCATCAAACCGGTTTCATACGTTTTTTGATCTTCGCCTTTTAAGGTGTAATACACCGTCTGATCTTCGATCTGTACATTTTCAACTTGTCGTTCTTTAATCGAATCTAAGAAATCAGAATACGTCGTTGTTTCTTGAAAAGAAGAGCGAAACAGCGGCCCTACGATAAAGTTCAAGACCAAAACGACGATCAGGATAATCGCATAGTATCGATAAAGTGAATGTTTTGGTTTATCCATTCCAAGTTCCCCCTTTTTGAAATTAGATTCAGTATAACGCGAATTGGCACTTTGTCAACAAGAGTGCTAACGATTTGATGATTTCACACATTCTAAACAAAAAAGAACCACATCAGTGGTTCGATTGAAAAGCTTGGATCAAAGCTTGGGTTCCTTTTTCGCCATATCCCTGGTCGATCAGATCCAAGTATTCCCGGATCACATTTTCGACGCCGTTCAGCTGGATTTGATCTTGGGATAAGGCAATCTTCAAGTCTTTGACAAAGTGTTTGATATAGAAGCCGGGGGCATAGTCGTTTTGAAGCATCTTTTCTCCCAGTAAGGACAATTGGCGAGAACCCGCTGCTCCATGTTGGAGGCATTCGATCACAAGGGCAGGATCTAACCCTTGCCCCTTACAATAACTGAACGCTTCACAGATGCCCTGCAGCGTGTTGGCAATCATGATCTGATTGGCAATCTTGACCTTTTGACCCGATCCGGCCTTTCCGCAATGGTGGATCTCTTGTCCGAAGGCGGAAAAGATCGGCATCATCGATTCAAAGGCTTCCTTTTGACCGCCGACCAGGATCGTCAATGTGCCGTTTTGGGCACCGACATCCCCACCGGTCACCGGAGCATCCAAGATCTGGATCTGTTTCTCTGCACCGGCTTTCGAAAGTTCGATGGCCAGTTTGGGATCCGAGGTCGTAAAGTCGATGCATGTCATGCCGGGGCGAAGAACTTTGAATAATTGTGCATAGACTTCCCGGACATCTTGCGGAAATCCTACCATGGTGCCGATCACATCGACATGCGAGACCAGAGCAGGGATGTCTTTTTGGATGAAAATGCCTTCCTCTTTTAGATCTTGGACCTTTTCAGGATGGCGGGCATAGACATGTACTTCGTGGCCATGATGATGCAGATGGCGAACCATCGGTTTTCCCATGATCCCTGCCCCGATCCAACCGATTCTCATCGGGAAGCCTCCTGGATCATCTTCAGGGCCCAAGTTTTGGCATCTTCCAGATCCTGGGCATTCGGACGATCTTTCACATCTTCAAAGTTCTGCAGGCTGACTTTCAGCTTTTTGTCTTCCGGATGCGCCTGAAGCAGACTGACGTAGCGTTCTTTGACGGCGGCCGGCATTTTTCCCGGACAATAGAAATGGCCGAGGATCTGACAAGACGGATCCATATGGGTCTGCATTCTTTGGAACAGTCTTTCATAATAAGCGTCCGATCCGCCAAAACCGCAGGTGCCAAAGTAAGCGATCTTGGCATCTTTCAATTCTTTGAGACACGTTTGGATCGCATCGGCGCAGTCGCCCTTATTGGTCCAGGAGCCGATAAAATACAAATCGGCTTTTTGCGGGACATAAGGCCCGCAATAGATTGCATCGGTCTGACAAGCTTCTTGAATGGCTTGGGCAATTTGCCGGGTATTGCCTGTCAGGCTTTCATAATAGATACAAATTTTCATGATGTTATGACCTCCAATAGAAATGACATGGGACGAAAACCGTCATTGCAGCTGACAAGAGCGCTTTGCGGATCTTTCATCCAGGAATCGTGCAAGTGATGGGCACCATTTGCCAACGCAAAGACATAAGGGTATAAGCTTTGCCAGGCACTGGGACAAAAACCTTCGGGACAAGCGGCTTCGTGGCAGATCCAAGACTGCCCGATCTGCAGGGAACAGGCCTCGGTTTGCGGGATCTCGTATTGGTCCATGAGATCTTCATATGTCGTTTGGCGCAAGGCCGTGATTTTGATCGGTTTCATAGCTTCCCTCAGCGATTAAACAGCTTTCGCCGTTTTGTGGATTGAATAAACAGGCGTTTCATTTCTTCCGTATCTTCGGTTTCCAGGGCATGGCGGAAATGTTCGATGGAGGCGATGAACTGGTCGGTTTCATCCAATAAGATTTCTTTATTCAATAAAAAGAGTTCGGCCCAAAGGTCTTCATTGATCTCGGCAATGCGCGTCAGATCCCGGAAACTGTCCCCGGTATATTCCACCAGATGAGCATTTTCATGAGTATTCATCAAACTGACCGCAATCACATGCGTCAGCTGGGACAAAAAGCCGATCATGCGGTCGTGCTCTTCGACACTGAGTGTCGCAATGTGGCCTACTTGTAAAATTTTCCCCAGTTCAATGGCCTGATCGATGGCTTGCGGCGAATTGTGCTCTGTGGGAATCACGATATAGTTGGCTTGATCAAAGATAGCCGGGTCGCTGTGTTCGATCCCGCGGGATTCGCGTCCGCACATCGGGTGGATGCTGATGATCTCCAGATCGCTTCGAAGGATCTCTTGGGCCGGGGCGATGATCCCGGTCTTCACGCCGCTGATCTCCATCAATAACGTATGATCCGCAAGGTTTGATTGATAAGTCTGGATCCATGGCTGGATCTGGGTAGGATAGAGACAAAGGATGATCTGATCGCATTGGCTCAGATCCTCTTCCGGGCGGGTCGTTCCTTTTTGAATGATCCCTTTATTGAGTGCCGTTTGGATCGATTCTTCGGATTTGTCAAAACCGATCACGGGAATGCCTTGCTGGCTGAGGCGAGCCGCAAAGCTGGCTCCCATGACCCCTAATCCAACGATGCCGATCGTTTTCATAATATCTCCACCTTTCCATGGATCTTTTGAATGTCTTCAAAGAAGGCCGGATAACTTTTCGTAATAGCTTGGGCACCTTCAATGATGCATTCGGTCTGGGCGCATAGGCCAAAGATGGTCATGGCCATGACGATGCGATGATCGTTGTGTCCGTCGATCACGACATCGGGCCGATCGTATTTGCGCTGGCCGCGGATCGTGATCGTATCTTCTGTCGTTTGGATATCGACACCCCATTTTTTCAGTTCTGTCTCCATAGCCTGGACGCGGTCACTTTCTTTGATGCGCAGCCGCCCGGCATGGATGAAGTGTGTTGTTCCGGGACAAAAGCTGGCCAGCACGCAAAGGATCGGTCCCAGATCCGGGCAGTCGGCCAGGTCGATGGTTTGACAGCGAAGATCCTGGTGTTCGATGGTGATCGTATCGTTTTGGATCCTAAGGCTGGCGCCGGCGTTTTCAAGAAGATTCAGAATGACTTTATCGCCTTGACGAGAATCTTCTTTGAGATTGGTCAAGGTCAGTTTTTCTTGAAGGGCAGCCAGGACCGCGAAGAAGGCGGCTTGGGAATAATCGCCTTCGACGGGCAGCGTCTGTGCCTGGTAAGCTTGATTTTTTGGAATGTGGTATGTCGTCGGGGAGATCTCTTCGATCCGGATCCCGAAATTTTGAAGCATCTCCAAGGTCAGATCGACATAGCTGCGCGATTCATAAGGCTCCAGGATCGTCAGCGTGCTTTCTTTATCTAACAGCGGCAAGGCAAAGAGCAGACCGCTGATAAACTGCGAAGAAATATTGCCTTCAATGGTGAAGTCACCAGGGCGCAGGGCGCCATGGATATGGATCCCGGTCGAGTCTTGAACAAAGGATACCCCCTGATCGTGAAAAAGGCGAGCGTAAAGATCCATCGGGCGCTGCAGCAGGCGGCCTTGTCCGCTGAAGGTCACCGGATCCTGGGTCAAAGAAGCCACCGGGATCAAAAAACGCATCGTGGAACCGGATTCGTTGCAGGGGCAAAGGATTTCATGACGGTGCGATTTTAAATGGGTTCCTTTGACTTGGATCTGATCGCAGCCGGCCGTGATCTTGGCACCTAACGCTTCCATACAGGCGATGGTCGCTTCAATATCTTTGGAAGGATCGATGCCGGAAAGGGTGCTGGTGCCCTTTGCCAAAGCGGCGCAGATCAAGGCGCGATGGGCCATGGATTTACTGGAAGGGATCCGCAGGGTCCCCTGGATCTGGGAAGGATAGATCTTAACGCGCATAGGCATCCTCCATAAAAGGGACCAGGCTGGCTTTTTCCATCCAGGCATCTAACAGCACAAAGGCGCACATACAGTCGACGACGATGCGTGCCCGGTGCAGGATGCAGGGATCGTGTCTTCCTTCGATCTTCAGTTTGACGTTTTCCTTTGTCAGATAATCGACGGAATCTTGTTCCTTGAAGATTGAAGGGGTAGGTTTGATGCAAGTATGGATCACGATGGGCATCCCGTTGGAGATCCCGCCGTTGATCCCGGCGTTATGATTGGTCTTGGTCTGGATCGTTTGATCATAGACAAAGGCATCGTTGGCCTGGCTGCCTTTGAGTTGGGCAAAGTTGAAGCCTTCGCCAAAGCTGACGGCTTTGACAGCCGGAATCGCATAAAGACCATGGGCCAAAAGTCCTTCTAAGGTATCAAAGATCGGATCGCCGATGCCGGCCGGATAATGCAGGATCGCGGTTTCCAGGATCCCGCCGACGGAATCGCCTTCCTGCTGGGCCAAGAGGATCTCTTGTTTCATGGCTTCTTCTTTTTGCGGATCTAATACCGCGAATGTTTTCTGGTTTACCAGATCGATCTCTTGTGCACACTGTTCTTCTTTCGAAGAAAAGGGCCTGTCTTGGATCGTGCCGCATTGTTCCAGATGGGAACCGATCTGTACGCCGTGAGATGCTAAGATCTGTTTACAGATGCTGCCGGCTGCCACGATGCAGGCGGTCAAGCGGCCAGAGAAATGACCGCCGCCGCGATAATCCTGGAATCCGTTGTAGCGCTTGTAGGCTGTGTAATCGGCATGGCCGGGGCGCAGTCTTCCTTTTAAAGATTCATAGTCTTTGGAGCGCTGATCCTGGTTGGGGATCAAGATCGTTAAAGGCGTTCCCGTCGTCTTGCCTTGGAACAGTCCGCTGACGATCTGGGGGATATCTTCTTCGTGGCGCTGGGTGGAAAGTTTTCCGACCGCTTTTCGTTTTTCCATATCTTCCAGGATGGCTTCCTGATCAACGGGGAAACCGCTGGGCAGTCCGTCTAAGGTCACGCCGATACAAGGACCATGGCTTTCGCCAAAGATCGTCATGGTCAGGTTGTTTCCTAATGTATTTTTCATGCGAGGGCTCCTTTCTCTAGAATAGATTCGATTTGTTCATAGCTGAGCTCTTCAATTGTAAATGTGCCGATATCCGGAACTTTGACGATGCTGATGGTATCGTGTTTGCCTTTTTTGTCGTGCCGGATATAAGACATCAGTTCTTGCGGGTCATAGGCTGGCAAAGCCGGAAGATCCAGGCGTTCATAGATCGATAAGACGCGGTTTTTCAAGGCCGGGTCTTCGATAAAAAACAACATGCCCATGGCTACGCATTCGCCGTGAAGATAGGACTCGAGTCCATAGGCGCTTTCGATCGCATGGCCGATCGTATGGCCAAAATTCAAGATCTTGCGCAGACCGGTTTCTTTTTCGTCTTGTTCGACGATGCGTTTTTTTACGGCAATCGAACGGGCGATGATCTGGGGCAAGTCTAACGTTTCTTCTTCAAATAAATCGACTAAGGCCGGATCTTGGATCAGACCGGTCTTCAGGGCTTCTACCAGGCCGTTATGGATCTGACGTGGCGGCAAAGTTTGAAGGACATTGGGGTCGATCAAGACGCCTTTAGGCTGATAGAAGGCGCCTACGATATTTTTATATTCGTTCATATCGATGGCGACCTTACCGCCGACACTGGAATCTACCTGGGCCAATAAGGTGGTCGGAATATTATAAAAGTCGATCCCGCGCATATAGGTTGCGGCCACAAAACCGGCCAAATCGCCGGTCACACCGCCGCCGATCGCGATGATCGCATCTTTGCGCGTCATGTCGTGGCGGATCATTTCCTGCAACAAGGCCTCGTATTGAAGAAAACATTTGGAGCTTTCCCCCTGGGCAAAGCGAAGCACAAAAGAATCCGGACATTGTGACTGGACCTTTTGGATCCAACTCTCGGGAATGCCCGCATCGGCGATCAGGGCCATGCGGCGCGAAGTATCGATTCGATCCGACAATGAATCTAAACAGCCGGGTTCGATCCAGATCGGATAGGAATGTTCTTTGAGGTCAACGATCATTTTCATGAAGAATTCCTTCTTTCTAGGCATAATGATACCACGAAACAAAGAGGGATGGGATGGTAGGATCGAGAAGATGAGCGTGGGGAAAACAAAAAGAGATCCCTGCACAGGGATCAGATTTCGCGGGTTTTCAAGATTTCTTGGAGCCAGACCAGCGATCGTTTGGGGATTCGCTTTTGGGTCTTGAGATCGAGTTCCAACAAGCCGTAGCGGTTTTTGAAAGCGTTGAGGGCCGAAAGATTATCAACAAAAGACCAGATCAGATAGCCGTGGCAGGCGCAGCCGGCTTCTTTGGCCTGCAGGGTGGTTTGAAGATGGCGTTTGATGAAATCGATGCGATAGGTATCTTCAATTTGTCCCTGCTTGTTGCGGAAACGGCCTTCATTTTCGATGCCGATCCCATTTTCGGAGATGAACCAGTCTTTATTTCCATAGTCTTTTTTAATGCGCATGCCGATGTCGTAGATTGCCTGGGGATAGATCTCCCAGCCACGGTCGGCATTGAATTCGCGCTCGGACCAGATATAGTCTTCATAATATTTTTTCGGGGAGAACGGACCGGTGTATTCGGTTTCTCTTGCCTTGACGCGGATCGGGAAATAGTAATCGATCCCCAGGATGTCTACCGGATTGTCGCGGATCTCTTTTAGATCGTGCGGATCATAGGCAAACAAACAATCATTCTTTTCGAGTTCGGTAAAGATCTCGGCCGGGATCTCGCCTTTGAGATAGGCATCCAAGTAGAGGCGCACTTCAAACAGGTCGGCATAATAAGCAGCCTGGCAGTCGCGGATCTCACGGGAAGCGGCATAGATCGGCGTCATATGGACCATGGCTCCCATTTTGATCTGGGGGTATTTTTTGGCGACATGAACAGCTCTGGCTGTGGCCAGGATCTTATGGAAATGAGCCTGATACGCTTTTTGGGGATCGTGGACAAAAGGATACCAGATCTTTTTGATGTATCCATTATCGATCGGGATGTTGGGCTCGGTAAAGGCAAACCATAAATCGACATCGTCATAAAAGAGATCCAAGGCCTTTTCGACATAGCGAACATAGAGGCCGACCAGTTCACGAGAGACCCAGCCTTCGTACTTTTCAAAGAAAACGGCCGGGATATCCCAGTGCTCCAAAGAGATGACAGGGCGCATGCCGCAAGCTTTGATCGTCTGGATCACCTCCCGGTAGAAGGCAACGCCATCCGGATCCAATACCGCATGAAAGGCATCTTTCATCAGACGGGACCATTGGATCGTAAAGCGGAAGGTGTTCATGCCGGCATGGGCCATGGCCTGGATGTCTTCTTGGTAGTGATGATAGAAGTCACTGGCGATCTCGGGGCCGATCTGGTCATGCCAGCGGGCGGGATCGCTTTGATAGAAAAGTTCAGCCCAGCTTTCCTGGCCGGGCTTCTTGCCGGCGACGCCTTCGATCTGCCAGGCGCTCGAACTGGTGCCGATCATAAAGTTTTCGGGAATATGCATAGGCTCCTCCTAAAAAAGGGACAAGATTGCTTGCCCCTTTAACGTTTTAAATCCAAAACCACCGGAACGGAACGATAGCCGACGCCCATGCGGTCGATGCCCATGTCGATCAGCTGTAAGAAATGTTCGCGGGTGCGAATGCAGCCGCTTCCTTTGACCTGGCATTTGTCCTGCACTTCTTCCTGCATGATCTTGATGATCTCCGGTGTAGCGCCGTGGGCTTCAAAACCGGTTAAGAACCCTGTGCTTGTCTTGACAAAGTCGGCACCGGCATCGATAGCGCAATGGCAAGCTTTGCGAACTTGTTCTTCGTTTAACGCATCGGTTTCAAAAATGACTTTGACCGGAATGTTTTTTTCGTGACAAACATCGACAACAGCTTTGATGTCGGCTGTGACTTTATCGTACAGACCGCTGCGGATCCATCCGAAGTTGGAAACAACGTCCAGTTCTCCGATCACATCGGCATAATTGTCGACCAGGATCTTTGCCTGAGCCACTTTTGATGCGGTTGAGCTGGTTCCGAAAGGGAAATCACAGACAGGGCACAGTTTGGTGTCGGAGCCTTCGACATAAGGCTTACACAGATCCATGTATCCCGGGTTGATACAGATCGTGGCGCAGCCCAATTCAACGCCGTCTTTGGTCAGCTCTACGATTTGTTCTTCGGTAAATTCTGGTTTCAGTACGGAATAATCGATGTAGGAAGCCAATTCTTTGACGCTCATTTCAGCAGCTTTTTTGTTTGGATGTTTCATGATAAGTTCTCCTTTTTCTAAATGTATCAAATGTATGATACAACTTACACTTATACTATAAGTTTCCGGCCGGAAGATGTCAATCTTAAACCGTGATATTTCGCCGGATCTGGATCGGGTAGGTGGTCGGTGACGGATTTTTGAAAAGTTCCATCGTAAATACGCATTTATCGGCCCGCGTCAAAGAGGTTGTATACTCGAAGATCTCGCCCGATTCCAGATAAGAAACGCGGGAGATCTTAAAGCCTGGAATATCTTCGGTGCATTCTAAAAGTTCTTTGTCTTGGTCGCTCAGGAAGACGGCCTCAATGCTTTCGGTGGCCCGATACGGTTCCAGCAGATAGCGCTCTAATAAGACGGTATAAAGCGATTGGGAGCTGAAACGAAGTTTCTGGATCCCGGGGCATAGATGATACGGGATGTAGGTGTTTTCGCATAAGATGGGTTCGCCGTCGGCCAGACGGATTCGTTTTAATAAGAACACGCTTGGATTTTCTGAAGGCAAACGCAAGATCTCGCGAATTTCTTTTGGAGCCTTTTTTAAGACTTTGCACTCTAAAACAATGGAAGAAGGGTGGACACCGATGCTTTCCATGTTTTCGGAGAAATTATAGAGATAGTTGATCTGACGGCGCAGTTTATGGCTGGTCACATAGGATCCTTTTCCGCGGCGGCGCAAGATCAGTCCGTCTTCGATCAGTTTATCCATGGTTTTTCGCACAGTGGATCGGCTCAGATCCATCGCTTCGCAGATCTGGATCTCCGGCAGCATTTGATCGCCTTCCTGGAGAGTTCCGTTTAAGATCAGGCGTTTGAAGTATTCGTAAAGCTGCTGATAAAGGGGCTTGTTGCTTTCGGGTAAAAGATGAAATGTTTCTTTAAAGTATTCGATATTCATAAGGATTCCTCGATTTCTGGATAAATTGTATCAATTGTACGGACAATTTTCAAGGTGAGAAAGCGCTCTGATCTTGGGCAATTCAGAAGAATTTGAACCGAAAATCCGATAAAATAGAACCAAATCAAGATTTATTCATTGATAATGTCTTAAATGTACCATACAATTAAGAAAAAAGGAGGGAACAGCCATGAAAACTTTTTTGGAATTCCAACCGCAAACTCAAGATCTGGACAGGGAGCGTTTAGCGCGTCTTCAAGCCAAAATGGCCAATCGCCAGGCTTCAATCTGCAGCGAGAGGGCTTTATTGGTTACGGAGAGTTTTCAACAGACCCAAGGGGAACCGATGATCTTGCGCAAGGCCAAAGCGTTTGTCCATACTTTGGATCGGATGACGATCTATATCGAAGAAGACAGTCTGATCTTCGGCAACCAGGCAAGTTCGAATTTTGCGGCCCCGATCTTTCCGGAGTATTCGATCGATTGGATCCTGGATGAATTGGATGGAGACCATGGAGCCGTCGCTTTTGACAAGCGTTCCGGCGATGTTTTTCAGTGTTCGCAAAAGGTCAAGGATGATCTGAGGGCTATCGCTCCTTACTGGCATGGGCATACGCATGAAGATGAAGTGCAAAGAAACTTAAATGATACGATCCGTCTTGCCTCTCAGCAGGGGGTCCTGCATCTGGGCGGGATCTCGATGTCTGGAGACGGTCATATTGTTCCGAATCATCCGATGATCCTCCAAAAGGGATTTCGGGCTTTGATCCAAGAAGCAACTCAAAAGATCCAGGCCGAAGGGCTAACACCGGAACAAAATGATTTTTACCAGGCCGTGATCATTTCGCTGGAAGGGGCTTTGCGTTTCTTTAAACGGTATGCCGCTTTATTACAGGAACTCTCGGATCAGGAAAAAGAGCCGAAGCGAAAAGAAGAACTGCATCAGATGTCTTTGATGGCG
>NZ_CALVBG010000022.1 GCF_944325745.1 uncultured Faecalicoccus sp.
AAATGGCGGTCCAGATGGGACTCGAACCCACGATCTCCTCCGTGACAGGGAGGCATGTTAACCACTACACCACTGGACCAAATTCTATATCTTTTAATAAAATGGCGGAGAAGGAGAGATTTGAACTCTCGCGCCAGTTTCCCGACCTATACCCTTAGCAGGGGCACCTCTTCAACCACTTGAGTACTTCTCCAAGTTCATCAAGTCAGGAACGCTACTCAATCAGCGCTCACTTATATTACCATGAGCAAAATAAGAATGCAACACTTTTTACAAAATTTTTTTTATTTCTAAAAGACTGTGCACAATATGATCTGAACAGGAGGTATCCACGCGCTTAGAACTTTTGGCATCATACCATATCGTTTTGATGCCGCAAGAATTTGCCCCTTGAATATCAGCTTTATATGAGTCGCCGATCATGACGACCTTTTCAGGATCTTGGATCCCGAGATCTTTCAAACAAAACGCAAAAAAATCTTTTGATGGTTTTTGATGCCCAATCGTTTCTGAAAAATAGAAACGGTCAAAATAAGAAAATAGACCCGCTGTTTTCAGACGTTGCTTTTGCTGTGAACAAGGTGCATTGGACGCCGTACAAACCATATATTTCTGAGATAAATAGGAAACCAGTTCCAAAGCCCCCTGAATTGGAACAGCATAGTGATGCAGTCCTTCAACAAACTGATCTTCTAAACGAATCCCGTTAAAATCAATGTCCAGTTCTTTTAAGATCAGATTCCATCGAATTCGATAGTGCTCTCCTTTAGTCAAATTTCCTTCTTCAATTTGAGTCCAAAGTTGATCATTGATGCGTAAAAACGTCGGGAAAACGACTTCCTTTGAAAAAGGAAGATCAAATGTATGAAAAGCATCTTGCATCGATGCCAAGGCACAGGCATTAAAATCTAACAATGTATTATCCACATCCAACAAAACAGTAGAAATCATAGCTCTTATTATACCTTGTTCGCGATGAATTGTGTACAAAGAACATAAAAAACGACTAGAAGCTCTAGTCGTTATGGATCTTGATCCGATTCATTGCGCGCACAAGGGCTAAATTGGCCCGTTTCATATTTGTCTTACTATCTTTCTTTTCCAGACGTTCTCGAGCTCGGCGATACGCTCTTTTAGCACGTTCCAGATCGATATCTCCTTTGCCCTCGATCGCGTCCGTTAATAAGATTGCTTTATTGTTTTCAAGATGGCAAAAACCGCCCGCAATGGCATATTCCCATTTTTTATCCTCGGTATCTTTTAAGACCAGCCGGCAAGGAACCAAGCCCAAGAAAATCGGAACATGGTTTGTCAACAAGGTCAGTTCCCCTTCTACACTTGTCAGATGGATGCTGTTGACGTCTTTTTGCGTATATTGTCCCTGTGGCGTGATGATACGTAAAGAAATCATATTTAGTCACCAGCCATTTGTTTTGCTTTTTCGACAGCTTCTTCGATCGTTCCTACAAACATGAAAGCTTGTTCTGGCAGATCATCAAATTCTCCATCTAATAAGCGTTCAAAGGAACGAATGGTCTGTTCCAAAGGTACATATTTTCCGGGGATACCTGAAAAGACTTCCGCAACATTAAACGGCTGCGACAAGAAGTTACGGACACGTCGAGCCCGGTTGACGATTTTTTTATCCTCTTCACTGAGTTCATCCATTCCCAGGATCGCAATGATATCCTGCAGTTCTTTGTATCTTTGAAGTATATTTTGTACTCCACGGGCAACCTTATAATGTTTTTCTCCGACAACCAAAGGATCAAGAATACGTGAACTTGATTCTAGCGGATCGACGGCTGGATAGATTCCCAAAGCTGCAATATCACGATCCAGAACCGTTTTGGCATCCAAATGCGTAAAAGCAGTCGCCGGTGCCGGATCTGTCAAATCGTCAGCAGGAACATAGATGGCCTGAACGGATGTGATCGAACCTTCATTGGTGGATGTAATACGTTCTTGGAGCTGCCCCATTTCGGTTGCCAAGGTCGGCTGATAACCCACTGCGCTAGGGACTCGTCCCAACAAAGCGCTGACTTCCGATCCCGCCTGTGTGAAACGGAAAATGTTATCAATAAACAATAAAACATCTTGCTGCTCCTGATCACGGAAATGTTCAGCCATGGTCAAACCTGTCAAACCGACGCGCATACGGGCACCCGGGCTTTCATTCATCTGACCGTAAACTAAAACAGTCTTATCTAAAACACCGCTGTCTTTCATCTCGTGATACATATCGTTTCCTTCACGAGTTCGTTCTCCTACGCCGACGACGACGGATTTCCCTCCGTGTTCTTTTGCGATGTTATGGATCAACTCCTGGATCAGAACCGTTTTTCCTACTCCCGCTCCTCCAAAGAGCCCGATCTTGCCGCCTTTGGCATAAGGACAAAGAAGATCAATCACTTTGATCCCTGTTTCTAGTGGGACACTTTCCGTACTTTGTTCATCAAAGGCCGGCGGATTGCGATGAATCGGTTCCCAATCCACATTGTTCAATTCTCCCAAACCATCGATGGGGCGACCCAGCACATTAAACATGCGTCCTAAGATCGCATCCCCTACGGGAGCCTGGATGGGTTTTCCGGTATCATAAGCTTCCATACCGCGTACTAATCCATCGGTGCTTCCCATGGCAATACAACGAACACGATCCGCCCCGATTCCTTGTTCAACTTCAACGATCAGACTTTCCTGCCCTTCTCGTTTGATCTCAATTGCCGATAATAAATCGGGCAAATGATTTTCATCAAACGAAATATCAACAACAGGACCGATGATCTGTACAACTTTACCTATATTTTCTGGCATTACTTTCATCTCCTATCCCAATGCATTTGCGCCTCCGACAATTTCGGTGATCTCTTGGGTGATCGCCGCTTGTCGAGCCTGGTTGAACGCCAATTCAAGCGCTTCTTGAAGTTCATTCGCATTATCTGTGGCACTCTCCATGGCCATGCGTCGTGAGGCTTGTTCACTGGTCTTACTTTCAAGAAATTTTGAGAACAAAACGGATTTCATCGCCATCGGGATCACTTCCTCAAGCATTTCTCGTTTTCCCGGCTCAAAAATCATTTCTGGTTCCAATTTATTCTCTTTTTTAGGGGGTTTGGATACCGGAAGAATCGTCTGAAGAGTGGGGACGAAAGTCAGAGTATTCTTATAGTGTGTATATAAGATCTTGATGCTTGAGATCTCTTGCTTTTCATAAAGATGCAAAGCTTCTTCCATCTTGTTAGAAAGTGCTGGATAGGCCGAATCTTCATTGAGATCACTCAATTGATCCACGATTGTATAGTTTCGGTTTTTGGCCCAAGCCAGTCCTCTGGCCCCAATCATGACAATTTGATCTTCTGTTTTTAGATCACTTTGTATTTTCTTAAAAATATTGGCATTGTATCCGCCGCAAAGACCCATATCACTGGCAATCACAAAAACATAGGCTGGTTTCGTTTCATCACTATTTAAATAAATCGAATTCTTTTCTGCAGAGCGCAGGACCAGCATTAATAGTTCCTCCAAAGCAGAAGCATACTCACGGTTTTGTTCCATGATCTGTTTTTGTTTTGTCAGCTTGCTGGAAGCAACCAGCTGCATAGCCTTTGTGATTTTTTTAGTCGAATCAACTGATTTGATCCGTGCCTGGATTGCTTGTCTAGTCTGTGCCATACTAAGCTCCCTGGGTCACTGAAAACTCTTTTGCGTAAGCATCCAATGCGGTCTTGATTTGTTGTTCTAATTCGTCATCCAACGCCTTTTTTGCTTCGATCTGATCCAGAATGTAAGGATATTCGCGATTGATATAAGCAATCAAGCCAGATTCGAAATCTTGAACTTTATCGACCGGAACTGGTTTCAAATATTTATGTTTCGCCGCAAACAACGAAACAACTTGTTCACTGACACGCATCGGTGAATACTGTTTCTGAATCAAAAGCTGTGTCAGACGTGCACCATGATCCAAAACCTCTTTGGTCGCCGAATCCAAATCCGAACCAAATTTAGAGAATGCTTCCATTTCACGATATTGCGCCAATTCCAGTTTTAAGGAACCCGAAACTTGTTTCATCGCTTTGATCTGAGCGGCTGAACCAACACGGCTCACGGAGAAACCAGAGTCAACACTAGGACGGACACCCTCATTAAACATATCTGTTTTTAAGAAGATCTGTCCATCGGTAATCGAAATCACATTAGTTGGAATATACGCCGAAATGTCTCCCGCCTGGGTCTCGATGATCGGCAAAGCTGTCAACGAACCATTGCCGTAATCTTCATTGAGACGAGCCGCTCTTTCTAATAAACGAGAATGCAGATAGAAAACATCTCCTGGATAAGCTTCGCGCCCCGGAGGCCTTCTCAACAACAATGACATCGTACGATATGCAACGGCATGTTTGGAAAGATCATCATAGACGATCAAAACATCTTCTCCGTTCTCCATCCACTCTTCTCCCATGGCACAACCTGCATAAGGAGCCAGATATTGTAACGGTGCTGGTTCGCTGGCAGTCGAAACGACGATTGTCGTATATGCCATCGCATCGTGTTGTTTCAATTTTTCAACGATCTGTGCTACGGTACTGGCTTTTTGACCAATAGCCACATAGATACATTTTACATTTTGTCCTTTTTGATTGATGATCGTATCGATCGCAATCGCCGTCTTTCCGGTTTGGCGGTCGCCGATGATCAATTCACGCTGGCCGCGACCGATTGGGATCATTGAATCAATGATCTTTAAACCGGTTTGTAAAGGAACAGAAACGCTCTTTCGCGTCATAACCCCCGGTGCCACACGTTCAACCGGGCGAGTTTTTGTAGTATCTATTGGCCCTTGTCCGTCGATCGGCTGTCCCAAGGCATTGACCACTCGGCCCATCAAGGCATCTCCTACAGGAACTTCAACGATATGTCCCGTACGTTTGACTAAGTCCCCTTCCTTGATGTCGTTGTTGTCGCCCATCAATACGACACCCACTTGTTCGTCTTCCAAATTCATGACCATACCATAAACATCATGCGGAAACAGCAACAATTCACTCATCATTGCATTTCGCAATCCATAAACGGTGGCGATCCCATCTCCAATGCTTAAGACCGTACCGCTTTCGTTCATTTCCAGGTCTTGGTCAATATTTTGAATTTGTGCTTTGATCAGCTGTGAGATCTGCGTAGGATTTAAACTCATAGATTCACCTCGCTAGTTTCTGATTTTCTCTTTCATCGCTTCTAAACGCGATAAAACCGTATTATCCAAGACAAGATCACCCGCTCTGACACGTAAACCCGCAATCAATTCCGGATCGATCTTATAAGTCAGGGAAATCGTCTTCTGTAGTTTTTGTTCTAACATCTTTTGTAAAGATGTCTGTTGTTTTTCATCCAATGGACATGCACTTTCCACAAGAACATTCTCAATATCGTGATCTTTTTCGAAACACTGTACATAAGCTTTATAAATATCTGGCAAAGCTTGAAGTACACCGTGCTCATTAAAGATCAATAATGTCTTCATCAATATCGGATCCAAAGAATCTTCAAACAATTCCAGAAGCCATTGTTGTTTTTCAGCTTTTGAAATCTTCGGGTGAGAGAGCGCCAATACAAATGAGGACTCTTTTTTCCAGATCAAAGAAAGCTCATATAATGTTTCTTTATATTCTGTTTCTTTGCCCGCCTCTTTGGCAATCTCATAGATAGCCTGTCCATAAGGCATCATTTGTTCTACCATTTTGAAGAACCTGCCTCATCAATAAAATCATCGATATATTCTTTTTGCGCCGCTTCGTCCATCTCTTTTTTCACAAGCTTTTTCGCTGCCTCGATTGCGACTGAACTAATTGCCTCTTTCATATCTTTTTCGGCATTTCGTTTCTCGCGTTCAAGATCTTCTTGTGCTTGTTTTTTGATTCGCGAAACTTCATGCTGCGCCTCTTCTAATATCTGCTGTTTTTCCTGCGCTGCACTGGCTCTTGCCGATTCTAAGATCGCATGAGCCTCTTTGCCCGCATTTTTCATCTTTTCATCGTATTGATCTTTGATATCTTGTGCTTCCTGTTTGATCTGCACAGAAGAATCAATGTTATGCTGGATCAGATCCTGGCGTTTTTGGATATACGCCAACAACTTATCCCAAAAAAACTTCTTCGCAATCAAAACAATCAAAAAAGTTGATATGCAGACAAGAACAACATCCGTTAAAGAAATTCGCAGATAGTTATCAATATTGAAACTATCCATAATCTACGACTATCCTTTAATAAAGATCAATAAGATCGCAATAACCAATGAGTAGATACCAGTCGTTTCTGCCAAAGCGATACCTAAAACCATGATAGACTGGATCTTGCTGGCAGCTTCTGGATTACGAGCCACACTCTCAGCCCCTTTACCAGCGGCAAACCCTTGTCCGATTCCTTGTCCAAAACCTGCAACCATCGCGATACCGGCACCTAATAGAGCCATACCTTGTACAAAAAATTCATTAAATTCCATTTTCGTTTCCTCCCTGTTATTCTTCTTCCGCCACTTGCTGTCCTAAAAAGAACGAAGATAATGTAAAGAAGATATACGTTTGTATGACACCGGAAAAGATATCAAAGTACATGTGTAAAAACGGCGTAAACGCAAATCCCAATACGCCCCAAGGCAAAATTGCCTTGATCAATGTATATACAAGCATCGTAATGATACTTCCGGCCAAAATATTTCCAAATAGACGCATCGTCAAAGAAATCGGCAAAGCCAATTCCCCTATAATATTCAGAGGAGTCAAAAGAACCATCGGTTCTGTCAATTCCTTCATACGGGCAAATAAGCCGCCTTTGCGGATCGCATTGCCCTGGATCATCAGCCACATCGTGATGGCCAATGTCGCATTAAAGCTGACATTACTAGTCGGATTTTGAAGTCCCACCAAACCAATCAGATTGGAAGCAAGCATCATCAAGATCAATGTTCCGAAAAGCGGGATATATTTTTTCGTCGTTTCCCGCAAATTGGTATGCACCACAAAGAGAACGAGATTCATTGCTTCTTCACAAACATAAACAATGCCTTTGCTTGCTTGGGAAGGGTCCGCTTGTTCAATCTTTTTTCCCGCAAAGATAAAGAAGATCGCAAAGATGACACACAAACACAACCAGACACAGATCGACTGCTGGATCTCTAAAGTAAAAGAACCAAGATGTATCTCTAACGCACTGATCTCAGTCATGATCATCCCCCTCTCTATTCAATACAACATACAACAAGATTGCTGCTTTATGACACAAGAACCCCGCCAGCAGAGCCAGCACAGGGATTCCTAAAACAACCATCACCACAAAGGCACAAATGTAAAAAAGATAACGTAGTACATACCCTAAAGAGCCTTGCTTTTGTCCTGATTTTTCATCCGGACGCAAGGAGAGCGTCATCGAGATGATCATATGGTACCCCGTTAAAGCAATCGCGATCCCTGCTAAGATCCCTACCACGATCTTCCCATCGTGAAATAGAAGAATCGCAATGATACAAACAATCGCAACGATCACTAAGGAATAATTCAAGATTTTCTTATTCATTACATTCAATTCATTCATGTTTCTTATCCTTACGTATCAATAAATAAATCGATCCAATCACACTATACATCAAACCCGCCATCACAAACAGCGGTAAGGTATGTAACCATTGATCCAATTGATACCCTATCCAAACACTAACGAGAATATTGATCAACAACACTCCTGAAAAAGTCAGTGGCTTCATCTACTTTGTCCCGAAAATGCGGTCCCCCGCATCGCCTAAGCCAGGAACGATATACCCATGTTCATTCAGATGATCATCTAAGGAAGCCAAGTAAATGTCCACGTCAGGATGCGCTTGCGCAACCGCTTCGACCCCTTCTGGCGAACCGACCAGACAAACCAATCGAATATCTTTGGCTCCCTGCAATTTTACACGATCAATGGCCGCAATACTGGAACCACCGGTAGCCAACATAGGATCAACGATCAGAACCGAGGCATCCTTCATATTGGAAGGATATTTTTCAAAGTAAGGTTTTGGCAAAAGTGTTTCCTCATCTCGATACATCCCGATATGCGCAATTTTAGCCGTTGGGATCAAATCTTGGATCCCTTGTACAAGACCTAAACCGGCCCGCAAAATCGGTGCAATCACGATTTCTTTGCTTAATTCATATCCCTGACAGGAACATAAAGGTGTGTCCACTTGTTTTGCCTTTACCGGAAAATCTCGCGTGATCTCATAAACCATCAAAGAAGCTATTTCATTGAGATTCTGACGAAAATCCTTTGAGCTCGTATTTTTATCACGCATGATCGTCAACTTATGACGAATCAGCGGATGATCAAAAACCTTTAACATTTCACATCACCTACTTTTTAAGTGTATAACACCCATAGAAAGGAATCAAGAAACTTGATAGCAGAAAAGAGATGGAAACCCTTTCAATTTTTCTTTTAAAAAAGCCTACAGATTAGATCTATAGACTCATTCATTGAATAATGATGTAATCGAAAATTGCTCCGCCGCTTCGAGTCGCAAATTGCGATAAGGCAGATCTTTTTTTAAGAAAGTGTTTCGTAAGACATCCAGCGCTCTTTCCGGATCGTTTGCTTCTTGAGAAATATGGGCCAAAACGATCGATTTGGTACGATCGTTGATCAGGCTTGTTAAATTCATGCTTGAATCCTCATTCGACAAATGGCCCGAATCCGACAAGATCCGTTGCTTGACAAACATAGGACGGCTTGTCTTCATCAACATTTCCAGATCATGATTGCTTTCGAAAATGTAATGATCGGCATTTTCTAAGTAAACTTTCTCATGGTTAGGCAAATAACCTGTATCTGTGATATAGACCAGCTTCTCTTTTTGATCTTCAATTACATAGCCGACAGTCTTGGGTGCATCATGACTTAATCCGATAACCGTGATCTGCAGATCCTTGATCACAAAACGACCTAGCGGTCTAACCAAATGCCATTGCTTCTGATCCAATTCACAATAGCTGTAAGTCGGAATCGATTCAAAACGAGACAGCTGAGAAACATGATCTTTATGTGTATGCGTGATCAAAAGTGAATCCAGAGACAACGGATCTTGTTGAACACGCGATAAAGCATCCATCAAGTAACGTTTCGTCGATCCACAATCGATCAAGATCGAAGTCTGGTTCGTGCGTACAAGACAACTATTTCCTTTCGAACCGGAACACAGCAAATCAACCCGCATAAATATCCTCACTTTGATTCGAAAAGTTGGTGAATCGGGAAATATTCTTTTCAAAAACCAGATTGATGTGACCCAAGGCACCATTACGATGTTTCGCCAAAGAAAGGTCAACGACCGATGTATCATCTTTCGTTTCCGCATCTTCTTTTTTGTAGTAATCTTCACGATAGATGAACATGACGATATCGGCATCCTGTTCGATCGAACCAGACTCACGCAAATCACTCAGCTGCGGTGCATGATCCGAACGATCTTCGACCTTACGAGCCAACTGTGACAAAGCAATCACAGGACAATCAAGTTCCTTGGCCAAGATCTTTAAATTACGGGAAATATCCGAAACTTCTTGTTGACGGGAATCGGCCCTGTTTCCAGTAATCAACTGTAAATAATCGATAACGATCAAAGAAAGTGATCCGTATTCATTTTTTAATTTTCGACACTTTGAAAAGATCTGTGATACTTTGATCGAACTGGTATCATCGATAAAAAGATTGCGTTCCCCAAGCTGACTTCCGCTGAAATTCAAACGCGACATCTCAGCATCGGTCAATTTTCCATCTCTTAACTTATTGGAAGGAACTTGCGATTCCGAACTCAGCAAACGCTTCATCAAAGAATCGGCCGGCATTTCCAAAGAAAAAACCGCAACCGCTCCCTCGTTGAGTTTAGATACCTCGTTGGCAAAATTCAAAGCCAACGCACTCTTCCCCATCGCAGGACGGGCCGCCAAAATGATCAGATCCCCGCGTTGAAAACCGTTTGTGATCTTATCCAGTTCAACATACCCGGTTCGAATCCCAGTCACACCTTTTTTATTGCGCAGTTCCATCAGCTGATCCATAACGCGGTTGATCACAGTTTGACTGGATTCAAATTCAGCCCCTCTTCTTTGACGGGTCACTTCCATGATCTCGCGCTCTGCCTCATCCAGGATCGTATCGATATCTTCCGAAGCATCATACGATTCGTTACTGATTTTTTCTGCCGCAAAGATCAAGCGGCGCAATTGCGCACTGTTCTTGATCGATTCAATATAGTTTCTTGTATTGGCGCTACTGATGGCACTATCCTGCAGACGAATGATGTAATCTGTTCCGCCAACACTTTCCAATTCCTCTTTATCTTTGAGACGCGTCAAGACCAAGTTCAGATCAATGCGCTGCCCGGTCGAGACAATTTCCTGCATACAGGCAAATAGCCGCTGATGGGCCGGCAAATAAAACTCGGTCGGCTGCAGATCGAGATCCATACACTCCTGCATCACTGATGGATAGATCATCAACGAACCCAGTAAAGCTTGTTCCAAAGGCTGGGAATTTGGCAACTCTCTCACCATGGTTACCTCTTTTCAGAGACATGGACATGGATCGTTCCCATGACTTGTCCCTTATAGAGATCCACTTCGACATTGGTCGTACCTAAACTGGCGACCGGTGCATCAAGATGGATCTTTCGTTTATCGACTTCGATGCCCTGATCCATTAAAGCTTGATGGATCTGTTTTGTAGAGATCGAACCAAAGACCTGTCCTTCTTTACCGGTACTTAAGGCAAATTCCAGTTTCATCTTCTCCAGTTTTGCTTTTAAAACTTCAGCTTCGGCCTTTAATTTCTTTTCTTCTTCGGCTTTTTGGGCAAGCTGTTCATTTAAAACTTTTTGACTCCCTTTTGTATACGCAATCGCCAAGTTTCGCTTGATCAAGTAGTTGCGTGCATAGCCATCGCTGACCTCGATGACTTCATCTTTCTTTCCTACTTTCTTGATATCTTTAAGCAAGATGACTTTCATTTTCCATTTCCTCCTCTAATACCTCAACCAGCTGATCATAAAAAGTCTGAGGATCATAATCCGTGGTTGATGAAGCAGCCGCACTGAAATGGCCGCCTCCTTGTAATTTCTCCATAATTTTTTGAACATTGAAACTTCCATCACTGCGGGCACTGCATGAAGTCGGGTGACCGGCATCCAAAGTCCTGGCGATCGTAAAGGAAGCACGGCATCCTTTGATCAACAGCAATGCATCGCTGACTTGAGCCAGAAGCGTTTTATCTACGATCTCACGGTCTTCACAGACAATCATAAATCTCTGATGCAATGGTTTGGCCTGTTGGATCAAATGATGTTTCAAAGTAAAATGCGTAAAATCTTCACAGAGTGCTTTTTCCGCTAATTTCACATTCGCACCCCAAGTATTTAAGACCGCTGCCGCTTCAAAAGTACGGGCATCTGTATGCATCTTGAAGCGGTTGGTATCCACTAGAATACCAAGATACATGATCGTTGCCTCCACTTCAAAAATAGGCACATGGTTGGGAATGTTCTGCAACATTTCCACAATAAGTTCACAAGTCGAACTTGCCGTACTCTCAACATAGGTCAAGATTGCATTATGCACAAAATGATCATTGCGGCGATGGTGATCGATCACGATAATACGCTGACATTCATCCACAAATTCTTTGGCACTGCTGATCGACGGGATCCCATGATCCAACATCAACAGCAGGTCTTTATTACGGTCGATCATCTGCATGGCACGATCTGGTGTAATAAACACATGCCTTTGATCTAATGTTTCATGATAGTGATCCATAACTTCCTGAAGTTGTTTATCGCGAGGTACATCGTCCAGCACGATATATACTTTCTTACGCAAAGAGTTGACCCAGTTAGACAAAGACAGACAAGCTCCCATACAGTCAAAATCCGTCATGATATGGCCGGCAATGTAGACCGCGTTACATTCCTGGATTGCCTGCTGCAAAGACTGAGCCAAGATACGCACGCGCACTTTAGAGCGTGTGGAACTCAACTCCGAATTGCCTCCAATATACTGAACCGATCCATTGACATCTTTGATTGCTGCCTGGTCTCCTCCGCGAGACTGCGCCAATTCGATCAGTTCATTGATTGTCGAATCCAGCAGTTTGAAATCGTTGGTCCCGTAAGCAAAACTCATACTTAAAGTAATCGATACCCCAATTGAATTCGCCTTATCTTTGATGATCTGTAAGATCGAAAAATTCGCTTCTTTAACCGCTTGAAAAACTTTCTGATTCATGACCAGAATAAAACGGTCAGAGCGCAAACGCCGAACCAGGATCCCGTTATCCTGGGCCCATGTTACGATTGGAGAGCGAAGCTGGGTGTTGATATGGGCCATCAGTTCCTCATTTTCATAAGACTGATATTCCATATAATTATCTAATTGTGCCAGACCAATAACGAGTTTTTGTTCTTCCACTTCATCACGCAAAGTGCTGAGTTCGGTTACGTCTTTCACAAACAAAAGCTGTGCATCGGATTTACGAGTGATCTCATAAACACGCTGTCCATCCCGACCGGTAATCAAATCCACATCATCATCAAACAGATCGCGGATCTCATCGATCCAGCTTGTCATTTTTTTGTTGACGAGATCGAGTCCTTTTTCAGTAAAGAAAGGAGAGGCCCACGTAACGATATATTCATTATTATAGGTAAGAATCCCAACATCTCCAAAAGACAGAGCCTCTTTGGCATCTTTACCCAAAACACGAGAAATATCTAACTCCGTTTTCACACCATAGGTGTTAAGATCGCGAAGGAAACCATATAAAAAGATGAAGAAAAGCAGGGCCGGAATCAGTAAATAAACAACCCCTGCCCAATTTTGACGAAATAAAAGCAGTCCTTCCAACACGACCCAGATCAAAAGCGCAATGATCAGAAAGCCTCTCCATTTTTTAAACTGTTTCATATATACCTCTCAAATCTTGTCTTTGCGCAATTCCAAAAGACAATCACACAATCCCAACAACATCCAAAAGAAGTTCAGGATCGGAATAAAAGCACCCAAAACGGCTAAGATCGTAAATTTAGGAATCCGATGTGTGATTTCATATTCCATTAAATAGAGTGTCCCCAAAAAATCCAAGACGCCTAGATCGATAAAAAATAGAATTTGGATCACAGATGACCATATAGAATATTCTACCACATTTTGACCAAAAAAGAAGAACACCACTATCACCAAGCTAATGATCCCAACAGACTTTGAACCGTGTAAAGTTTTTAGGCTTCCCAGCTCTCTCATCGGGATCTTCAATCTTGCACACAACAAGATCGCTAGCATATGGATGCATAGCGTTTGGACAAAGGAAATAAAAAACGCAAACAAAAAACAAAAAGCTTGAAAATCTAAAAACGGAACGATTTCCGAGATCCACGCAAAATCAACCGAGAGATCCATCCCAAAGATCCCTGCCCATAAATAGATCATGAGGACATACGAAATAAAGGTTATTCCAAAAGAAATGACAAAATTCATACTGTAACGGATCTTTTTATAGAGGCCAGCCCCATAGACAAAACCAATCAAAATCGCACTCCAGCTATAAAACCATGTCGTAAAAGTTCCAAACAAAAAGCTTAAGATCGCCATGGAAAAAGCGGTGATACCACCAGGATAAGGGCCCGCTTTTGCACTGTAGATCAAAATCGGCAAAATAAAGACCCAATTCATCATCGATTCTATTAAAAGTCCGGTTTGTTGATTGAACAAAAGAAGCACACCATAAAGAGATAAACAAAGTGCGCCTTGGGTTAAAGTGTTTGTCTTCATATTCTCTATTCTAGTGCAAGAAAAACCGAAAAAAAAGAGCTTTTACAAGCTCTTAGTCAACAACATATGGTAATAAAGCCATTTGACGTGCACGTTTGATGGCTGTTGCCAACATTCTCTGATATTTTGCACGTGTTCCTGTCACACGACGAGGAATGATTTTTCCGTTTGCGTTGATGAAACGTTTTAATAATTCAACATCTTTGTAGTCGATATATTTGATCTTGTTCTTTGTGAAATAACAGATCTTTTTACGACCCATGCGCTGTTTTTTAAATGCCATGTTCTTGCTTCCTTTCTATTTAGAATGGTAAATCATCACTGGCAATATCCAGTGTATCACTTGTATCAAAATCTGTTCCAAATGGATCTTGAGCACTCTGCATACCAGCAGGTTGTCCATATGGATCAGCCGGCGTCTGAGGATATGGATTTGAAGATTGCGCAGGATGGGTCGCATTCTTAGGTTCTAAGAACTGAACGTTATCCGCAACCACTTCCGTCACATAAACTCTTTGGCCTTGGTTGTTATCATAATTTCTTGTCTGGATTCGGCCTTCCACTCCAATCAAGGAGCCGCGATGTAGATACTGACACATCAGATCCGCCAGACGATTCCAGGCAACACAATTGATGAAATCCGCATCGGGTTGGCCCGGAGTTTGGACACGGCGGTTGACCGCTAAAGAAAAGCTAACAACACTTGTCCCGTTTTGTGTTTTTCGCAACTCCGGATCACGCGTCAATCTTCCAACTAAAATAACACGGTTGATCATAAATATCTCCTTATTACTCTTCGTCTTCTGTCTTAACGACCATGATACGAACTACATTGTTGCTGATGCGAGACAAACGCTGAAATTCAAAAATTCCTTCATTCGCACTCGTAACATTGATTACGACATAGTGACCTTTTTTCATATGATCGATCTCATATGCAAAATCACGAACTCCCCAGTCATCTACCTTATCGATCGTTCCTCCGTGAGAAGTGATCGTGTCGTGCAGACGATCTTGAACAGCTTTGAACTGTTCTTCATCTAGAGATGCGTTAACAATGTACATGATTTCATATTTTTTCATTCTGTACACCTCCCTTTGGACTAAAGGTATCTGTTTCCCAGATACAGGGCAAGCATAGACTTGCTTGGTTATACTATCATGCCAAATCTATTTTTTCAAGTGAAAAATCAAGAATGTGCTGATCCGTAGAGATTCAAAATGATACATCCAATGATGATCAATAAAACACCAACCACACCAATCCCGGTAATCTTCTGATCAAATACCAAAACCCCTATGATCGTTGTACAGATGATCCCCACAGCTGACCATGTCGCATAAGCAATCCCCAGATCTATTTTTAATAACGCTTTAGAGAACGCAAAGAAACAAATCGAATAAAATACAATACAGCCTAAAGACGGCCAGAATTGTGTAAACCCTTTTGAAGTATGCAAAAGCGAACTGGCTAAGATCTCAAAAAAAATCGCGACACCCAATAATACATATTCCATAATCGTCTCCTGATCTTTTGTACCCCAAGATAATAACATAGGGATTCGTCTTCCGGTATAGAAAAAAGATGGATTTTATGGTACTTTGAAATCAGGGTGTTATTATGGAAATTCAAAATAATCTATCAAACGAACTAAAACGCGATCTTTTGGAAAAGATCCAGGAAGATGCGCTTCCTATGCGTACTTTGATGTCCTATTATCGCTGTGCCATCATGGAAGTGGAAACAAAATTTCGGGTCTTGAATGAAGAATTCTCTATCGAGCGGGAACACAATCCTATTGAGACCATCAAGAGTCGATTAAAGAGCCCCGAAAGCATCATCAAAAAGATGCAGTCCCGCAATCTTCCGTTAACCGTTTCTGCCATTGAAGAAAATCTATTTGATATTGCCGGGATCCGCGTGATCTGCTCTTTTCAAAACGATATCTATCTGATGGCAAAATATTTACTTTCTCAAGATGATATTCAACTTTTAGAAGTCAAAGACTATATCAAACAGCCTAAGGAAAACGGCTACCGAAGCTTGCATTTGATCGTCCGTGTCCCGATCTTTCTTCATAAAGAAAAACGAGGAGTCAACGTAGAAGTTCAACTCCGTACGATTGCGATGGACTCCTGGGCTTCTTTGGAACATAAGATCCGCTATAAAAAAGAACTGGATCCTGAAACATTAGATAAGATTTCGGCCAGTCTTTTGGAATGTGCTCATCTCAGTGCTGAATTGGATGAAAAAATGCAGAACATTCATGAACAAATCGCTATAAAATAAAATGCATTCACCGATCTGTGA
>NZ_CALVBG010000023.1 GCF_944325745.1 uncultured Faecalicoccus sp.
TCCCGGCTGGCTCCAATATTGGAATAAGGGGATGAATCAGAACTGGCTGCCAAGATCAAAAACATGTCGGCAGTCGACAGAATAAACAAAGACATCAGGATATCAGTTCCAAAGAACACCATCCCGCCGGCAATCGCCAGAAAGACCAGATAGCTGCAGTTCAATAAGAGCTGTACGCTGTTGACCGCAATCATCTGTTTCGAAAATAACTTGATCAAATCATAAAACGGCTGAAGCAGACTCGGTCCTTTTCGCCCCTGCATACGCGCGGTGATCTTGCGATCCACTCCATCCAACAAAGCGCCGACAAATGGTGCCAACAAAAGATAAAGAATCAAAGAGATGGTTCGACTCATGCCAAAACACCCCCTAACAAGATCGCAAAGGTCACGATCAGCACACTGGCCGATAAGATCTGGGACGGTTTCAACAACCGCCGCCTTCCAAAATCAAACCGCAAGTACCAATTGGACAGATGCAGTTTCTTTTCCTCTCCAAAACTATCGATAAAGTGCGAGTTGTCTCCCACATTGATCCCGTTCATATAGATCGGAACGATATCGCGCGGAGCCATCCGTGTGATCAAGAACATCATCGCCGGAACGATCAATACGCTGCAAACCATGATCACCATCGTAGTCAATTCACTCATGGACAAGACATCGGTCGTCGCTCCAAACAAAGAAAGAACGATCGGATTGACGACATACCCTGCCAACAGCGGGAATAAAAGGCACAAAAGAATGGTGATTCCGCACAAAACCGCCATCGAAAAATATTCATCTTTGCGCGTGATATCCGGATCCGGAGTATGCGGTTTATGCATCGCAATCAGCTTTCCTAACCATTTTGTCCAGTAAAACATCGTTGATGCACTTCCAAACGCAATACAGATGACCAATAAAACATTTCCTGAATCCACGAACGCTTTTAATGCCACCCATTTACTGATCAGCATTCCAAAGGGCGCTAAATACATCCCGGCAATCCCGATTCCCATCACATAAGCCAGTTTCGGCAAGCGCAGGATCAAGCCGTGCATGCTTTCGATATCCCGGGAACCAATACTGTTTTCCGTCGCCCCTACCGCCTCAAACAACATCGATTTGCTTGAGGAGTGAAAGATCATCAAAAAGATCGCCGCCCAGACAGTCTGCTCTACACCAATGCCGGCACAGGCTACGATCAAGCCTAAATTGGAGATCGTTGAGAACGCCAGTACTTTTTTCGCATCGTTTTGGGCAATGGCCATCAAAGAAGTCATGATAAAGGTAAAACCGCCAATAAAGCTCACGATGGTTCCACAAAGAGTTCCATTCAAAGCCGGCGCCAGACGGATCAACAAATAAACACCCGCTTTGACCATGGTTGCGCTATGCAGCAGAGCACTGGAAGGCGTCGGTGCCACCATGGCCCCAAACAGCCAGGTCGAAAAAGGCAGCTGGGCACTTTTGGTCAGCCCAGCCAGACAAAGCATGCCGATGATCATCGGATTGGCACTGGCGACGATTTGATCCATCTGAACACTGTGATTCCACATTGCACAAAGCCAGATCGCCACCGCAAAACCAAAACCGCCTAAAAGATTCATCCATAAAGCCCGGAAGCTGTTTTCGATTGCTTCTTCCGTCCTTGTATAACCAATCAACAAAAAAGAGATCACACTGGTGACTTCCCAGAAAAAATACATCCAGATCAAATTGGAAGAAATCACCAATCCAAACATAGCGGACATAAACACAAATAAAAGCGCCAGAAAAGTCGAACTGCGATCGATCACACCCCGATGTTTTTCATGATAACTTTTCATATATCCTACAGAATAGATGCCGATCAAACCGCCGATCAAAGCGCAGATCACACACATCAACAAAGCTAAGGAATCCACCTGCGTATGGGTTGCTTCCTGAAGCGGATACGAATATTCGACCCATAAAGCCAGTCCCGTTTGTAAGATGGAAAGAATGGAGACCCAGCGCCTTTTATATTTGAAGCTCATATAGATGATAAAGACCATCAACAGGATCTCTAATCCCTGCATGAGATGATCGATGATCTCCGTATGCGTATATAAAAGCCATGGCGTGCCGCCATCCAAGATCCAGGCCCCTGTCAATCCTAAACAAGCGGCCATCATCAATGCGACCGTGCCATAGATCACATAGCCGCGCAAGCGGGCATCGTGTATCAAAAAAATAAGGGCCGCTCCCACCAAGGGTATGCCAGCCAATACCGGTATCAAAAACAAGAGACATCCCCCCATAGTCTTAACCGTTTTCATTATATTCCTATTTGAAAGGGGTTTCCATTCATTTTTATCTTTTCCCGCGGTATAATGTCCCTATGCATGAGATGGAGATCACAAGCCATATTTTAAAAGAAACATTAGAGATCGCCAAAAAACACCACGCCAAAAAAATCAAAAAAATCACCTTGGCCTTAGGACCTTTTTGCGGTTTTGTCCCTGAATGCATCCAAATGTATATGGATGTGATCAGTCAAGGGACGATGGCCCAAGATGTGCAGATCATAGCCAAGACGATCCCTTTAAAGATCCGCTGTAACACATGCCAGAAAGAAGCCGAGATCGACCGTCTTCATATTGAATGTCCTTATTGCCACAGTACCAATCTCAAAAGACTTTCCGGCAATGAATGTATGATAGAAAGTATCGAGGTAGAATAACATGGAAATCAAAGTATATCATCAAATCTTAGACTGGAACGAAGATGTATCCGGTCAAGTCAAAGAGACCTTAAAAAAACATCACACGATCCTGATCAATATCATGGGATCGCCCGGCGCAGGCAAGACCAGCCTTCTCAAAGAACTGATCCAGGCACTACGAAACAAATATTCCCTCGGTGTGATCGAAGGCGATATCACCACCAGCATCGACGCCAAAACCATGGCCGATCTGGGGATCCCCAGTGTTGAACTCAATACCGATGGGGCCTGCCATATCGAAGCTATGAGCATTCAAAAGATCTTGCCTGAATTTGACTTAGATCAAATCGATGTCCTCTTTGTCGAAAATATCGGCAACTTGGTCTGCCCTGCCGAATTCGATATTGGAGAAACGATGCGCATGACCATCCTGAGCATTCCGGAAGGCGATGATAAAGTCGTTAAATACCCTCTGATGTTTACCGAAACTGATTGTCTGATCATAAACAAAGCCGATGTTTTACCTTATTTTGACTTTGATCTGGACCGCGTACAAAAAGACTATCAAGGTGTCAATCCCGGAGCCCCTGCTTTTGTCGTCAGCGCCAAAGATAAAAGCGGGATTGATGCTCTCAGCAACTATTTAAAAGAAAAGATCGATGCTCTATTATGATTCATATTCAGATCCATGTATCCGGTATCGTTCAAGGCGTAGGCTTTCGGCCCTTTGTACACCGTCTGGCAAAAACACATCATCTTATGGGAGTTTGTTTTAACTCCGGAGAAGGTGTAGAGATCCATGTCGAGGGATCCGAAACAAGCGTTCACGCTTTTTTATCCAATCTTCAAACTCAGGCACCCGCTTTGGCCCAGATTCAAAAGATCACAGCCACAGAAGGTCCTGTTCAAGCTTATTCTTCGTTTGAAATCATCGAAAGTCAGACAGGAAGCCACGAGACCTTGATTGCGGCCGATATTGCCCCCTGTGAAGACTGCGTACGTGAACTGCTTGATCCCCAAGACCGAAGATACCGATACCCCTTTATCAACTGTACCAACTGCGGACCTCGTTATACGATCATCCAGGATATTCCTTACGACCGTAAAAATACCACGATGTCGGCATTTTCCTTGTGCCCAGATTGCGAAAAAGAATACACCGATATCACAAACCGGCGATATCACGCCCAGCCCAATGCCTGTAAATGTTGCGGTCCCCAACTGGAATATATTGGGAACTCAACATTAAACGACCCTCTGAAAAACGCCATCCAAGATCTGAAACAAGGAAAGATCGTTGCGATCAAAGGAATCGGCGGCATCCATCTGGCCTGCGATGCCCGAGATCCGCAAGCCATCCGGCGTCTTCGCCAGCGCAAGCACCGAGAAACCAAACCGCTGGCAATCATGGTCAAAGATCTGGAAACCGCCAAAGAATTCGTCCGGTTGGATCCGATAGAAGAGAAGATTCTAAACTCTCCAGAACGCCCGATCATCCTTTGCGCAAAGCATGATCCGCAAGCCTGTCAAGACCTCTCTCATACGAAGGAATTGGGCATATTTTTGCCTTACAGCCCTTTGCATATATTACTGTTACAAGAATGCACCGCCCTGGTCATGACCAGCGCCAATCTGCACGATCTGCCGGTGCTGATCGATAATGAGGAAGCCAAAGAACAACTCAAAGATATCGCCGACTCTTTTCTACTGCATGATCGCCCTATCGAAAATCGCTGCGATGATTCTTTGATGCGCATTGTAAATCAAGCTCCTTACTTTATTCGCCGCAGCCGCGGCTATGTCCCCTTGCCGCTGACAACCCAGGAAGACGTGAGCGGCATCTTGGCTGTAGGCGCTCATCAAAAAGGCAGCTTTGCCTTAGGGAAAGATCATCAAGCTTTCTTGAGTCCTTATATTGGAAATATGGAAAACTTAGAGACCTTTGCCCATTATCATAAAGCACTCAAGACAATGGAACGGCTTTTTTCCATTACCCCCAGTTTGGTGGCCTGCGATCTTCATCCGGATTATACCGCCACCCAATATGCACAAAGCCTGAACCTTCCGTTAGTCCCGATACAACATCATCATGCGCACATGGCCTCGTGTATGGAAGACAATCAGCTCCATGAGCCTTGTTTTGGCATCATCTGGGATGGAACCGGATGGGGAGAAGATCAAACGATCTGGGGCAGTGAATTTTTGATAGGGGATCTAAACTCCTATCAGCGCTGCGGATCGATCTTGCCCATTCCTTTACTGGGGGGCGAAAAGGCAATCCATGAGATTGCACGTATCGCTTTGGCCATGAGTTGGCAGACAGATAAAGAAATCGCGCTTTTGGAAGATTCAACCCAAGAAAACTTAAAAAAGATTGGACGACATGCCTCCGTATTCTCCAGCGGAATGGGCCGCTTATTGGATGGATTCTATAGTTTGATCACCAAAAAGACGCATCAAACTTACGAAGGACAAGCGCCTGTGGCCTTAGAAGCGATGGCAAAACCAGTCGCTAAACGATACCCTACCGCCTATCAAACAAAAAATAAGATCCGCTATTTTGACTGGACTCCCATGGTCAAAGCTTGTCTGGAAGATACGGATCCACAAGAATATAAAGCCCAAAAGATCCACAACACGTTGATCCAGATGGCCATTGAACAAACTTGTGCCTTGAATCCGGATCATCTGCCGGTCATCTTGAGCGGCGGCTGTTTTCAAAATCAGATCTTATTAAAAGGAATCATTTCCGGCTTAAAAAAGCACGGATATCGTGTATACTGGCATAGAAGAGTCAGCTGTACCGATGAAGGCATTGCCTTGGGTCAGCTGGCTATTGCCCAAAAAAGGATGTGAGACTATGTGTTTGGCCATCCCTTTGACCATTCAAAAAATCGAAGGAAAGACGGCGATTGGATCTGCCAACGGCATTTCCCAAAAGATCCGGATCGACTTTTTGCCCGACTGCCAAGTCGGAGATGATGTCATGGTCCATGCCGGCTTTGCGATTGAAAAAGTCGACGCTCAAAAAGCCCAAGAAACCCGTGAACTCTATCAGGAGCTATTCCATGCGCTTCAGTAAACCAAAACGTCCGATCACCTTAATGGAGATCTGCGGGACCCATACTATGGCAATCGCCAAAAGCGGGATCAAAAGTTTATTGCCTAAAGAAGTCAAATTGATCTCCGGCCCTGGTTGTCCCGTTTGTGTCACGCCTTCCAGTGCCATCGATATGGCTTTAGAACTGACCAAGGATCCGGATTTGATCGTATGCAGTTATGGTGACCTCTTGCGGATCCCGGGCAGTCAGCACGAAACTCTTCGAAATCGTGCTAATGTTCGCCTTTGTCTATCCCCGATGGATGCGATCGAGCTCGCTTTCAAGAATCCAGAAAAAACCATTCTGTTTATGGGCGTAGGATTTGAAACGACAGCTCCCGGCAGCGCGATCTTGATCCAGGAAGCCAGGCGAAACAAACTCACCAACTTTTATTTTTATAGTCTTTTAAAACGGACAGAACCGGCGATTTGCGCTTTACTGGAAAATGAAAAGACCCAGATCGACGGTTTCCTTTGCCCTGGCCATGTTGCGGTGATTTTAGGCGAAAAAGGATTTGAATTTTTGCCCGAAAAATACCACCGGCCCGGTGTGATCAGCGGATTTGAACCCGAGGATATCCTCGTATCGATCGAAGCTTTGATCCAAATGATCAATCAAGACCAGCCGCAGATCCTAAATACTTATGACCGGCTCGTTCAAAAAGCGGGAAACCCGATTGCCCAAGCGCAAATAGAAGATGTCTTTGAAGTCGAAGATTCCCTTTGGCGCGGTTTAGGAACTTTGCCAAACAGCGGTTATCGTTTAAAAGAAAAATATCAAAAATTCGATGCCAGCCTGCATTTTCATCTCCCTCCGTTAGAAAACAAGGAACCTCAGAACTGTCAATGTGCTGATATTCTCTGCGGAAAAAAAGAACCTTCACAGTGTCCATTATTTAAAACGGTCTGCACCCCGCAAGATCCGGTCGGTCCTTGCATGGTCTCCAGTGAAGGGGCTTGTGCAGCTGCTTATACTTTTGAAGATGAGTAATCAAAACGAACATACTGTTATTCTAACTATTGGGTACCAATATGTGATATAATAGGCGTATGAAAAACACAGAAAACAGAAGAACCCGAGTGATCATTAATTCTGCCGGAGGAAATGCTTCCAAAAATGCCAAATCATTCAAAATAAGTTTACCGTCAAAATGGATGCATAAACTTGCGATCGATCATGAAAATCGAGAAATTGTTATGACATTTGATGGAGATCGTATCGTCATAGAAAAAGTTAAAAACGAAGAAAACGCAAAAGAGTGGCTGCGCCGAAACAGATTGAAGAAATCAATGCTTACCATTTTAACAAGTGCTTGTCCCCTACCTTCACAATCCTATTTAAACGCTCTTGATGATTGGGTGGACGGTAAATTAACGATTGAAGAACTAATCAGAAATTCAGATAAAGGGTTATATTTGGAGGACCGCAATGGAGGATAGATTATATTGTTATCCCAATACTACCGTGTTAAAAAATAAATACGGAATCAAAGATTCTAAACTTTTGGAAGAATTAGAATTGGATTCCGTAGGAAGCCGGATGCTTAGTATCATGAGTGAACCTTCAAAGATAAAATCAGAATCACTGCAGTCAATGCTTAATGAAGTCCATTTCAATTTGTTCAATCATTTGTATGATTGGGCCGGACAATATAGAACTATTGATTTCTTTAAAGCGGAAAGGGTATTAAGTGGAGCTAGTGTTCAATATGCCAAAGCTACCGACATCAATAAAAGATTGATTGATTTAGATAAAAGAGCTTCAGATGAGGACTGGGAACACCCAGAATGTGAAATGGTATGTGATATTTTAACGACCATGTGGGAAATTCATCCATTTCGCGAAGGAAATACTCGAAGTTGTTTATTAACAATCTGGTTGTTGTTGCTTAAAAATGGAATTGAATTCAATTTGGATCTGATCCATAAGAATCCATTCTATGTTCGAGATTCTTTAGTGATGTATAGCTACGGCGAAAAGCAGTATTTGTTTAGAATCATCAGCGATGCTTTAGAGGATCATACATTTTCTTATGATGACTATATTCAAGGAAATAGTGAGAAATATAAGATTTCTAAAGAAGAATACCAAGCTTTTAAAACAAAATATCACATCCAGAAACATTTTGATGAAAATGAATAGAGAGGAAACGATACATTGGTATCAAATAAGTAGCACCATGAAAAAAAACATTACATTAGATCATGGAAGCGGAGGCCAGCTGACCTCTCAGCTGATCGAACAAGAAATCGTACCCCGCTTTCAGAATCCAAGTTTGAATGAACTCAAAGATGCAGCGATATTACCAGGTTTTGATCAGGAACTTGTCTTTTCTACCGACAGCTTTGTCGTAGATCCGTGGAAATTTCCCGGCGGCGATATTGGAAAACTGGCAGTCTGCGGTACCGTCAATGACATCTGCATGGCTGGCGGTCTGCCGCGCTATCTTTCTTGTTCTTTGATCCTGGAAGAAGGATTCCCCCTCTGCGATCTGAAAACGATCTTGGATTCCATGAAAGAAACGGCCCAACAAGCCAACATTTCCATCGTGACCGGAGATACAAAAGTAATCGAACATCAAAAAGGAAACCAGATTTGGATCAATACAGCCGGTATTGGAACCAAGATCAAAACTCTAGATTATCAATACCAGGAAGGCGACGCCGTGATTCTTTCCGGCAGTATGGCCCGTCACGGCGCCAGTATCTTTATGGCTCGAGAAGATATTCAATTGGATGGAAATTTAACTTCTGACTGTGCCCTTTTGACCAGCCTTGCGCAAACGGCTTTTTCTTTTTCCGGTCTGCGCATCTTGCGAGATCCTACTCGCGGCGGCGTGGCAACCACATGCCTGGAATTGATTGAGCATACTTCTTGGGGCATGGAATTGGAGGAAAAGAAACTCCCCATCGATTCGGATGTGCAAACGCTTTGTGATCTGTTAGGATTTGATCCTCTATATCTGGCATGCGAAGGACGAATGTTGGCCGTCATCGACCAGAACCAAGCAAACGAACTTTGCCGCTCTTTAGGCCCGAAAGCCAAGATCATCGGCAAGATCACAAAAGATCATCCAAAAAAATTAACTTTGAAAACGAAAATAGGAGCGACCCGCAACTTAAGAAAGCTGTCCGGCCAGCCCCTGCCACGAATCTGTTAGGCTTAAGCCTAACTTTTTTGCGATACAAAAAAGAGGATCTTTCGATCCTCTAGAATAAACCTGTGATTTTTCCGTCTTCGTCAATATCCATATCTAAAGCACTTGGATGTTTTGGAAGGCCTGGCATCGTTAAGACCTTTCCTGTAAGTGCTACGATAAATCCGGCTCCTAAACTTGGGCGAAGTTCACGAACGGTGATCTTGAATCCTTGCGGACGCCCCATGATCGAGCCATCATCGCTCAAAGACATCTGCGTCTTAGCCATACAGATCGGCAATTGTCCCCATCCGTTTTTATTGAATGTTTCAATCTGGGCTTTGGCTTCCGGCGTAAACTCAACACCATCTGCTCCATATACTTTCTTCGCAATCGCTTCGATCTTTTCTTCGATCGTTTTATCCACATCATATAGAGGTGCATAGTAATTTTCTTTTTCACAAAGATCGACCACTTTTTGTGCCAGATCGATGGCACCCTTTCCGCCATTGGCCCAAACTGTAGACAATGACATTGGATGGCCATTTTCTTCACACCAGTTTTCCAAAGCCTGAATTTCGTGATCGGTATCGCTGACAAACTGGTTGATTGCCACGACATAAGGAAGACCAAACTGCTGGATCGTATCGATATGTTTTGCCAAGTTTTCGCATCCCTTCAACAAGGCATCCACATTTTCTTCCTTCAGATCTTCAAAAGCTACCCCGCCATGTTGTTTCAAGGCACGAACGGTCGCAACGATCACGACAGCATTCGGATGAAGATTAGCCAAACGACATTTGATATCCAAGAATTTTTCTGCTCCCAGATCCGCTCCAAACCCCGCTTCAGTTACCGTATAATCTGCTAAGCGAAGACAAGCTTTTGTGGCGATCACAGAGTTACATCCATGCGCAATGTTCGCAAAAGGTCCCCCGTGGATCAAAACCGGATTGTGTTCCAAAGTCTGAACGATATTCGGTAAGATCGCATCCTTCATGACCATGGCCATGGCCCCTTCGCATTTCAGATCTTTGATATAGACCGGTTCATCATCGTAGGTATACGCAACCAACATCTCTCCAAAACGACGTTTCAGATCCATCAGATCATTGGCTAAACATAAAGCAGCCATAACTTCACTGGCAACAGTGATGTTGAAACCATCTTTTCGTTCAACTCCATTGGCTTTGGAGCCCTGCCCGATCGTAATATCACGAAGCGTACGATCGTTCATATCCAAGCAGCGCTTGAATGTGATCTTTTCCGGATCAATATTTAACTCGTTTCCTTGATGCATATGATTATCGATCATTGCACAAACCAAGTTGTTGGCCGTTGTGATGGCGTGCATATCTCCGGTAAAATGAAGGTTGATATCCTCCATCGGCACCACCTGAGCATAACCCCCGCCGGCAGCCCCGCCTTTTAAACCAAAGACCGGACCCAAACTCGGTTCACGAAGAGCCATCATGGTCTTTTTCCCAATCTGGTTCAGGGCATCTCCCAATCCTACCGTCGTTGTACTTTTTCCTTCGCCGGCCTTGGTTGGGTTGATGGCTGTCACAAGGATCAATTTCCCCATGTCACGATTTTCTAATTCTTTGATGTAGTCAAAAGACAGCTTCGCTTTATATTTTCCATATAATTCCAAAGAATCCGCAGGGATCCCAATCTTGGCCGCCACTTTTTCGATCGGTTCCAGGACACATTCCTGGGCAATTTCTAAATCTGACTTACTCATGATCCATATCCTTCTTTCCAATATCATGACGATAGAAAAGATCCGTACATTCGATCTTTTCTACTTCTTTATACGTATGGGCAAAAGCCTCTTCCAAAGTATCTTCCAAAGTAACAACCATCAATACACGGCCGCCATCGGTCACCAATTGACCGTCTTTTGTCTTTGTACCCATATGGAAGACAAGCGCATCCAAGTCTTCCGTATTTTTGATCACCGCTCCCTTCGTAGAGCTGGCCGGATAATTCGTGCTCGCCAAAACAACCCCATGGCTGACCTTAGAAGACCAAGTCAGCTGAACCGGTTTGTTTGCCATGACATCTAAGATGGCTTGGACAAAGTCGCTTTCCAAACGCGGCAGTACGACTTCTGCTTCCGGATCTCCAAAACGGGCATTGAATTCGATGACTTTGACACCATCCTGCGTCAACATCAAACCTCCATACAAGAAGCCGGTAAATGGAACCCCTTCCTGAACCATGGCCTTGGCCATCGGTTTCATGATCGTTTCCATCGCATTCTCTACGATCTCCGGTGTGATCTTCTTGACCGGACTATAAGATCCCATGCCGCCGGTATTGGGACCTTTATCTCCGTCAAATACCGGTTTATGGTCTTGGGCGATCTCCAATGGGATCACTTGTTCATTATGCACTAAACAGATCAAAGAAAATTCGAATCCCACCAAACATTCTTCGATCACGACTTTATTTCCTTCCTGGCTAAAGGCGATATCCAATGCTTCCAAAGCCTCAGAAAGTTCCTGGGCAACCGTGACCCCTTTCCCAGCTTTCAAACCATCTTCTTTGATCACGATCGGAGCGCCTTTTTCTTTTACATAGGCCGTTGCCTTTTCCAGATCATCAAATGTTTGATAGGCCGCGGTCGGAATCGCATATTTAGCCATGATCTTCTTGGCAAAATCCTTACTGGATTCCACCTGGGCTGCTGCCTTGGTCGGTCCAAAGATCTTCAATCCCGCTTTTTGAAAAGCATCGACAACCCCTAACGACAACGTAGCCTCCGGTCCTACGATACTCAGATCAATTTGGTTTTCTTTCGCAAAAGAAACCAAACCTTCAACATCGCTGTCCGAAACATCGACACAAGTGCCGATCTTAGCCATTCCCGGATTGCCCGGAGCCATATACAATTCATCACAAAGGCTGCTTTTGTGACAAGCGTATGCCAACGCGTGCTCGCGTCCGCCTTTTCCAATCACTAAAATTTTCATCTGTATTAATCTCCTCGTCTTTTTTTATTCTAACACGAAACCGGAAAGACTATCTATCTTTTGAAGAGTCCAAAATATCCCCGAGTTCGATTTGCGGTCCATCGGCTTCGCCTTTTTTCAATATCATATAGATGATCATCATTCCGGCTCCCAAAATGGATAACGCCACCAGTGATAACGACTGAATACACGCCAAACAAAATCCCAGCGCAAAAAACACCCACGTTTCTTTAGAAGCCAGGACATTGATCACGATCGCAAATCCGAGTGCCGGGATCAATCCCCGGGCAGCCTGCAAGCCTTCTAATAACCACAGAGGAAGACTTTCCAATCCGGCAGCAATCCAGCTTGCGGGGATCCATAATAAAATCAGGGCCGGGATCATCACACGGCATCCTTGCATAACAATTCCGCATCGATGCCAAAATTCCATTTTGCGAATATTTCCCGTTTGTGCCGCTGCATCCATATTCTGAACCAAAGTGATCGCCTTGGTCCGGCAGATCTTCGTCAAAAATAGACCAATCACAGAAAGCGGGATCGCAACCCCTATGGCTCCAGAGATCACCAGGTTCGGATCCAGTGAAGAAGTCAGTCCCTGTACCATCAAAATACCGCTGGCGATAGAAGCTAAAGCAACGTCGGGAGCGACCGCTGCTCCAACATTGGCCCACCCTAAAGCCATCATTTGTAAGTATCCGCCTAAAAGGATCCCTTCCGTAAGATGTCCACTGACCAAACCGATCAAAGCGCAAGCCACTAAAGGCTGATGAAACTGAAATTCATCCAAGACTCCTTCGACTCCGGCTAAAAAGGCCACGACCAGGATCAGCAGAAAAGACAGAATCGACATACGATCACCTCAAAATTCTACTTGTTTATAGTATACAACATTCCCACAAAAAAAAGCTCAGCGAACTGAGCTTATCGGATTAATAATTTTTAGCGATCTTACGGAATACAGACTGAGGATATCCACAAACCGGGCAAGCTTTTGGCGCATTGGCTCCCGTGTACTGAAATCCGCAAATTCCACAGATCCAAGTATCGCTTTCTTCTCCGGCGAATACTTTTCCGTTTTCCACATTAGAAAGCAGTTTCAAATAACGTTCTTCATGTTGTTTTTCGATTTCTGCCACTTTATCCATCTGGAAAGCGATCTTTGTGAATCCTTCTTCACGAGCTGTTTCTGCAAACTCTTTATACATCGTTGTCCATTCGTAGTTTTCCCCTTCAGCAGCGGCTTTTAAGTTTGCATCCGTATTTCCGATACCGCCTAAAGCTTCAAACCATAAACGAGCATGTTCTTGTTCGTTGCGAGCTGTTTCTTCAAAGATCTCTGCGATCTGGTTCATTCCTTCTTTACGGGCCACATTAGCAAAATATGTGTATTTGTTGCGAGCCTGGCTTTCTCCGGCAAATGCCGTCTGTAAATTTTGTTCTGTTTTTGATCCTTTTAATTCCATTGTTCTTTACCTTACCTTTCTTTAAGACAATCTGCACAGATTCCATACAAGATCAAAGAATGGGATTCAATGGGAAGCTGAAGCTGATTTTCGGCTTTTCTTTCCAGAGACCGATCATACGTCATATCCACATCATAGACGCGATGGCAATGCGTACAGATCAGATGATCGTGCGGCCGGCAAGTTTGGTCGAACACTTGTTTTCCGCTGGTCAACATCAAGCTTCCGATCCGATGCTCATTCTGTAAAATTTTCAAATTGCGGTAGACCGTAGCCAGTGAAACAGTTTTTCCCATCTCATTCAGTCCGGCAAAGATATCTTCCGCGCTGAAATGCTGCCCCGGATGTTCCAGCATATACGTATAGATCCATTCTCTCTGTTTTGAAATCTTATACATCTTATCTCCTTATCTAAGAACTATTCTTAGTTTAACCCTTTATTTAAAGAAAAACAATCTTGTTTAGTGAGTATTCTCTAACTTATATCGAGTTTCTTATTTACAGAATCTTAATACCGCATTACTTGTGAAAAAATTATCTAATAGGTATGATAAAGATGAAAGAAACGAGGTGATTTCCATGTTGAAACAATTTCAATCCGTCAGATTTGATGACGACAACAAAAAACTGGATATTTTGATGGGAACAATAGGAGAAGTTTCTTACGAAGCCATTGAAAAGGCTGCTGTACTCAACGAAGAAGCCAGCTTCCATGGAAAATCCATTCCTTTTTCTCATCAAGTTCTTGGAGGAACAACCTTCCTAAGCGGTGCTTTGGAGCCGCGATTCTATGTGGGAATCAAGATCACATTAAAAGACGGATCGATTCGTGCTATCTATATCTCAAAGATCAAGACCGGGTTCAATACAGATCTGTACCACAAAGACACCCAGGAAGCTAAAGAAATTCAAAAAATGATCCAGAAACGCATCAGCGCCAGCAATTAGCTGGCGCCTGTTTTTATACTTTATAGAACTGTTCAACATCCAGTACGAAGATAACTGCACCGCCCACTTGCACTTCTAAAGGAAAACTGGAAAAATGCGAGATATCATAACTGGCCGTATTGGGGATGATTTCTGTTCGCTTGCTTGAGTGTTTTTCTATGATCTGCAAAGCCCGCTGGACCGCATCATCCTCACAACCACAAATCAAAGTCGTATTCCCTGCACGCAAAAAACCTCCTGTTGTTGCCAGCTTCGTTACCTGATAACCGGCTTTGTTCAACTGTGTGCTCACTGTAGGACTGTCATCGTTGGACATGATTGCCAAAATCAGTTTCATAAGTATCACTTCTCTTTCTTCTTCATTATACACATTCCCTTTTCAAACGAACAGTAAGACTTTTGACATCCCTCAAATTCGCAGTATAATAATGTTTCTATAAGGGGGGAATGTGAAATGAAAACAGCATTGGTATTAGAAGGCGGCGGCATGCGCGGTGCCTATACTTGCGGTGTGATCGACTACTTATTAGATCAGCAGATTCAGTTTGACGGCGTGATCGGAGTCAGCGCCGGCGCTTGTCATGCGACCAGCTACATCAGCAAACAAAGAGGCCGAGCGATTCGAATCGGGGCACATTACCTGGTCGATAAACGCAGTTTCTCTTTTAAATCCTTGATTCAGACCGGGGATCTTTTCAATGCCCAATTCATTTATGATGAAATCCCAAATGTAATCGATCCCTTCGATTATAAAACTTTCAACAATTCTAAAACTCGACTCTATACGGTTTGTTTTGACTGTCAGAATGGCGAAGCTCTTTATATTCCCATTCCTCATATCCAGGAAAATATCGAATATATTCGAGCCAGCGCCTCTTTGCCTTTCATCTCCAAAATCGTTTCCTTCGGCGGCCATGAAATGCTGGATGGAGGCTTGGCCGACTCCATTCCATATGAATTTATGATGAAAAAAGGCTATGATAAAATCGTCATCATTTCCACAAAACCTCAAGGCTACCGAAAATCTTCCAATAAATTTATGGCTTTGGCAGAAAAAATGTATAAGGACTATCCTTATGTCGTAGACGCCTTAAAGAATCGTCATATCCGATACAATGAACAATTTCAAAAAATGGAAGAATTAGAAAAGGAAGGACAACTCTTTGTTTTATACCCCAGCGATACGCATGGTGTGGGACGTTTGGAACAAGATGTCGTGAAATTAGAATCCCTTTATAAAACCGGATATCAGGATCTGAAAGATCATCACGAAGATCTGGATCGATATCTGCAGGCGGAATGATCTTCCGCTTTTTTTCTTGCCTTAAAAAAAAGCGAAGAACTAGTCTTCGCTTACTACCGATGCATAATAAGATAAGATATCTTCCAGCAGCTGGATGCTGCAGTTTACCTGCTCTTCGGTCATCTCTTTGATCTGGTGGTAGTT
>NZ_CALVBG010000024.1 GCF_944325745.1 uncultured Faecalicoccus sp.
AAAATCATATTTAAAAAAACAGCAAACACAGTTTATTATGGATTTGAAAAGAATATTAGAGAAATAAATCGGAATTTACCCAAGGGAGTGTGATTGCATGAAAAAAATAAACATCATTATAAACATCTTTATTGCAGTTTTTATTGGTGTATTTATTGGACACGGGGTTTATACTGTTTGGGATTTCAAAACTCATCCCGAATTATACGTTGTGCAATCAGCACCGTGGTATACAAGCATCTTGATATATGGTGTATTGACCATTATTTTGTTACTGATTTGCATTGTGATAAAAGTGATCATCAATCATAAATCTAAACAGAAGTGAGAAATATATGATTACAGTATCGGGAAGTTGACAAAGCTACAAATCCTAATTTAATAAGCGGTTAATCTTTATGGTTGATCGCTTTTCTATATCTAGAAAGTGTTGGATTTAAACCGATATAAATGCAAAGTGAATCATGTCAAAATCCAAAGCATGTACCTCTCTATCCTTTTGTTTTCGGTATAGAAATCCACAATATTAAATCCTATATTTTATTTTTGTTGAAAGTCTTGAATAGAGTTTTATGGCCTTTAACAACTGCGTTGTTATTGCCCAAAACAAAAAATGTCCATCTATCATATAAAAAAAGAGACGAATGTTTCGCCTCTTAATGATACATTTTCATTTTGATGATTCGTACGATCTGGACACATATAAAAGAACCAAGTGCACAAAGTACGATCCAGCCAATATGTGTGAGTGTTAAATCTTGAGCAATCGTAAATAATCCATGAAGACCCGGTACCAGTAATATCAGCATCAACAATCCCGCTCCAACTACAAAAGCTAAACAACTATACACATTGATCGATAGCTTATAAAGCGGTAAGGCCGAACGGCTGGAGAACCCATGAAGCAGACGAGAAAGACATAAAGTTGCAAAAGCCATCGTGCTAGCAAGCGAAGCCGATGTCTGCAATCCGAGATAATACGCCGCCATCACAAAGATAAAGATAATCAATCCTTCTGATCCAATTTGGATCATCGTTTTACGATTCAAAATAGAATCATCACTTTTTCGCGGTTTCTGTCGAAGAATATCATCGGTTCCCTTTTCCATTCCAATCGCAATCGCCGGTAAAGAATCGGTAATCAAATTGATAAACAACAAATGAACGGCCGTAAATGGCGTCGGCAAGAATAATACCGAAGTAAATACGACAGCTAAGATTGCTGAGAAGTTACCAGACAATAAATATGTGATCGCATTCTTGATGTTGGCATACACATTTCTTCCGGTGATCACCGCTTTAACAATTGTAGAAAAATTATCATCCATCAAGATCATACTGGCGGCATCTTTGGAAACTTCCGTTCCGGTGATACCCATCGCAACACCAATATCACTTTGTTTGAGAGCTGGTGCATCATTGACACCATCCCCTGTCATGGCAACGATTTCTTTACGCTTTTGCCACGCCTTTACGATGCGTATCTTATGTTCTGGGGCCACACGGGCATAAACAGAAACTTTTGGTAAGATTTGATCGAGCTCTTCATCGTTCATCTTTTCTAACTGAGCCCCTTCTAAACAAATGTCACCTTCTATAAAGATTCCAATCTGTTGCGCGATACTTTGGGCCGTAATCGCATGGTCACCCGTGATCATAATAGGTTTGATACCGGCAATGCGGCATTTTTCAACCGCATCTTTACTTTCCTCGCGCGGAGGATCCATTTGTGCCACCATCCCGACAAAACAAAGATCATTTTCATCTTCGTAATCTAATTCTTTTGGCTCCATATTTTTATAAGCAAACCCTAAGACACGAAGACCTTTTTTTGCATATTCTTCATTCTTTGAAAGAATCAAATCTTTATCTTCTTCTGTGATAGGTCGCTTTTGATCATGGATCAAAATCTGGGTACAGCGTTTTAAAAGCTCATCCACGGCCCCTTTTGTATAAAGATGGAACCGCGAATTGATTGACATCATCTTTCGACTGGAATCAAACGGAATCTCGCTTAAACGTTCTGTCTCTACGACATAATCGCCATCTTTTTTTCCATAATTATCAAAGAGTTCCAGCAAAGCAATTTCTGTCGGATCTCCAATTTGACTATCTTCGCGATAGATAGCATTGTTGCATAGCAAACATTCTTTTAACAAGACATCATGGCAATGATCACTGGCATCTAGAGCTTCGGGTGCAAAAGCAACTTGATTGGCAAATACATCCATGACCTTCATTTTATTTTGTGTCAATGTTCCTGTCTTATCCGAACAGATGATCGAAACACAGCCTAAACTTTCTACCGCATTTAACTGTTTGATGATTGCATTTTCTTTGACCATCTTTTGTGTTGAAATCGACAAAACGATCGTAACGATCGAGCCTAGTGCTTCCGGAATCGCCGCAACGGCTAAAGCAACCGCAATCAATAAGGCGTCGAGAATATTTTCGTGCGCAAACACCACATTGATACAAAGAATAATGGCGCAGATTGCACAGATGCTGATGGTCAGTTTTACAGAGAATTCATCCAAACTTTTCTGTAAAGGCGTTTTTCGCTCGGATGCATTTTCAATCATCGTCGCAATATGCCCGATCTGCGTATCCATCGCAATCGCACTTACAACATATTTTCCCGTTCCGTTGGTCACCAAACCGCTGGAGAAAACCATGTTGGTTTGATCGGCCAAAGGTTTTTCCCCTTCCAATGCCGTCACACTTTTTTCTTGAGGAAGGGATTCTCCTGTCAAAGCACTTTCGTTGATCTGTAAATTGGCGGCTTCTAAAATACGTCCATCCCCTTCAATGACATCTCCTGCTTCAACACAGACAATATCTCCAATCGTCAACTGATCGCTGGAGATTTCTTCCACCTGACCATTTCGTAAAACCTTGACATGTGGCGTCGATAACTTTTGTAAACTCTCTAGAGATTTACGTGCTTTCAAAGTTTGAATCGTTCCCAAGATCGCATTGATAGTAATCACGACTAAAATAACAGCGGTGCTGACAAACTCTCCAGAAACGGCAGAAATCAAGGCCGCACAGATCAGCACAATAACCAGCAGATCTTTATATTGTTCCAAGAAAATAATCAAAGGACTTTTGGGTTTCGACTGATTCATTTGATTAAGTCCATACTTTTCTTGTCTCTTTTTTACTTCGTCGTTAGACAAACCTTCAGTACTCGAATTGAATGACTTCAAAACATCTGCCGGATTTTGGTTGTAGATTGACATAAGTTCCTCCCTTTATCAAAAAAATAGACAAGATCCATTAAGAACCTTTGTCCTTAATGAGTCTTGTCTTTAAGATTGTCCAGAATGTAACATTCGGGTATGTTGAACAATCACGCAGATTACGAGACTACTCCCTCATTGCGGTTATTATACCGAACTTAAAAGTAAAATTCAATCTTTATCATTCGATGATCAAATTTTGAATACCATTCTCTTTGGCCACTCGATAAAAAGATTCCATAACTTCCGGCGAGTAGAGTTTAGGATTCTCTTCGAAACAATAATCCATATCTAAATATGCATATTTCGATTTTGCCAACGGATTGTAGTTTAAGATCTCATAATGCGTTTGCGGGTAGATCGAACTCAAAAACGCGGCAATCTGTCCGATATTTTCTTGTGTCGCTGTCATGGTTGGGATCAAAGGCGTCCGAATGATCACCTGATCCTTTTTATCCGATGTCAACAAATATCGTATATTTTCCAAGATCTTCGAATTATCTACACCCGTCCACTCTTTATGCTTGGTTGAATCAAAAACTTTACAATCCGCATAAATCTGATCAAGAGTGGGTAAAGCTTTCTGGATCCATTCTTGATCGACATAAAGACTAGTCTCAATCGCGGTGTGGATCCCTTCTTCTTTGCATGCACTCAAAAGTGACAGTAAGCCTTCTGGCTGTAAAAAAGGTTCGCCCCCAGAAATCGTAACACCGCCTCCATACCGGAAGAAGGATTCATCTTTTTTGATTTCTTGTATCAGTTCAGAAACAGAATACGAGGAAGAATCAAATTGTAGAGCCCTGGTCGGACAAGCGTCAATGATCTTATCCCAATCTTCTAAAGCGTTTCGATCCAATAAGATCTTGTCTTTTAGAAATCTCACCCCATGTTTTTGACAGGTGTGAACACAGCTTAAACAATGGATACACTTATTCTCCATATATAAAACTTGTCTTTTGGGAAGCAATCCCTCCGGATTTTGACACCATTTACAGCGCAGAGGACAGCCTTTAAAGAAGACTGTTGTGCGGATACCATGCCCGTCATGAGTTGAAAACCGTTTGATATCAAAAACTTGCAGATTAGATGTTGTCATAAGACGTCCTTGCGATGATCTCATTTTGAAGGTCACCGGCTAATTCCGTAAAATAGGCCGTATACCCTGCTACTCGTACTGTCAAAGAACTATATTGTTCCGGATGTTTCTGCGCTGCCAGCAGATCTTCCCTGCGAACCACATTGAACTGAATATGCGGAATTTCCAGATCGACAAACGTTCTCAAAAAATTACAGAATTTTTGAATCCCGGTTTCGGTCTTAAAGAATTCCGGTAAAAACTTCATATTCAAGAGACCACCATTCGTTGTACAATCGTCATTCAATCGAGAAACTGATTTCAATACGGCAGTCGGGCCTTTTAGATCCCGCCCGTAAACCGCCGATAATCCCCCGTCAGCCAAAGGCGTCTGCGAGAGTCTTCCATCGGCACTGGCTCCCACATTTTGTCCCATAGGAACATGGGCACTCACAGTATACATACCACTGTGATAGAGACCACCGCGGTAGTTTGTATAGTTTCTCAATGTATCACGGAAAAATTGAGCCCATTTTGCTCCCAGTTGGTCAACCCATTCAACATCATTCCCATATTTTGGCACGCGGTTCAACAACAATTGCCGCATCACTTCATATCCTTGGAAATCATGTTCTAGAGCTGTTTCAAGATCTTTTGCGCCAATGCGTTTTTGATCATAGACCATCATTTTAATGGCTGCTAAAGAATCCGCTAAGTTGGCAACCTGGATCATTTGGATTCCCGATAGATTATAATGGGCACCGCCACGAGTTACATCGATTCCTTTTTCCATACAGTCATCGATCACACTGCTCAAAAAAGCAGTCGGAAGAATATCGATATGGGCTTTCTCCACTTCTTCACAACACGGGATCATTTTTTCGATAAAGTACAACATCATCTTCTGGAAAGCTACCTCGAGATCTTCAAAAGTTTCATACGTGCTCAAAGATCCAAGATCGGGTCCTAATTGATCATTCGTGATCAGACATCTTCCATGGTTCAGTGTCAGTTCTAAGACTTTATTCATATTGAACATTGCCGCATCGGACCAGCCTAAATTATTCCCTTGCGTGGTCAATTCAACGCAACCCACGATCGCATAATCCTTTGCGTCTTTAGAAGAAATCCCCAGTTTTTCCATTTCATGGATAATTGCCTTATCATTAAAGAACTGAGGCATTCCGCTTCCCTTTGAAACAACGCGAACCGCATGGCGCAAAAGCGCTTCATTGGTATGTTCATGAAGACGTACACTCAGATTCGGCTGCGGCAATCCCAGATCTTCTTGTGCGTCCAGGAACAAATGACTTAATTCGTTGCAGAAGTCATTTCCCTCTTCATCAACACCCCCTACCGCGATGTTGAAACCAATTGGGAATCCCGCAAAGTATTTGGCAGAGTTTTGATTTCGCAAATAGACGATTTGATTAAATTTCAACCATAGACATTCAATGATCTCTAAAGCTTCCTGATCATTGATCCGCAATTCATCAATATCTTTTTTATAGTATGGATACAGAGTTTTATCCAAGCGACCGGGCGAAAAACTCGAAGCATTGCTTTCCATATGCAGGATCACAAATAAGAACCAAAGCGACTGCACCGCTTCATGGAATGTCTGCGCCGGTCTTTGACTCAAATTTTTACAAATCGCAGCGACTTTTTTCATATCCGATGCATGAGCTGGATATACATGAGATTCTTGAATCAGTAGATCATGATAGCGCATCATAAAATCTTTTACACCATCCATGACCAACACGATGGAGCGATAGAAATCTCGTTGATTGTCGGAACAATCATTTAAATGTTCCTGCGCCTCCTTTTGAAGTCCTGAAGGTCCTTTTTCGAGCCACTCCTTTACATTAGGACAAATATGTCCTTGCGCATGATCTTTTTGATTGATCTTGACAACTTTACTGATCGCATCAATTTCATGGCCTGCTCTTGAACGCAGTACATCTTCTAAACTCTTGCCTTTCCAATAGGGCAAGATCTCTTTTCTAAAAGTTATGATATCTTCATCACGAACTAAAAATTTGTCTTGCGGGCGATTCGAAATCGTTTCTAATTCACGATCGACCCAACTGATTCCACTTTCTGGAAAAACCACTCCGTATCGTACACCTTTGGTGCGGTTCCCAACGATCAATTCTTCAGGTTCGATCCCGATCTCTAGTTCGTGAAGAGCGTTATACAAAGCGTAAGCACGTTTCATTTGTGCAGATTCATTTTCATGTTCTTTGTATGTTCTTGTAATGATCAAAGCTTGTTCAATACTGACATAACGTGGTTGCGATAACATTTTTTCTTTTAAGATCTGAATTCTTTCCATTGGTTCTTCCTCCTATTCGAAACATTCTAACCCATATTTTCGACAGTATTTTCGTTGTATCGAGTTTAACTTTTGATCGGTGATCAATCCGGTCACCGAATCGATCGTAGTATATTTATAGTTCCCTAATTGATTAAACTTATCATGATCAGCCAATAGATAGACGGCCTTCGAGCGTTCGACGACCATTTTCTTGGTCACTCCATCTTTGGCCATATAGGTATAAACGGCATTTTCCTCTAGATCTAAGCCAACGACCCCACAAAATGCCAAGTCAAAATGAAAGTTTTCAAGCATCTGATCCGCAAGACTTCCAACGAATCCATCTTTCCCATAATCTAATTCTCCGCCAATGAAGATCACATTGACATCACTGGGAATCAAAAGATTAACGGCCTCTAATGAATTGGTCACTACTGTGATATTCAGGTTCTGTCGGGCAATCTCACGGGCCAATTCCACAACAGTTGTGCTGATATCCAGAAACACGACATTTCCTTCTTGGATCAAACCAACCGCTTTTTGCGCAATCTTCTTTTTTTCCTCTAAATTTAATGTCTTTCTTTGTGAAGCTTTTTTCCGATTAACATTTTGTTTGCTCGGAATAGCACCGCCGTAGATCTTCTTGCATTTTCCTAATTTTTCTAAAGCACTCAAGTCCTTTCGTATCAAATCTTCAGTCACATTGAACCTTTCGCTGAGTTCTTTGACACGCACACTGCCTTTTTCAAGCAGTTCTTTTAAGATCAAATCTTGTCGTTCTTCTACAAACATATCATCACCAACTCAAGTATAACAGAATAATAAAAAGTAATAAAGAAAAATAATAAAAAATAAAAAGGCCTTATGGCCTTAATCATAAATACTCTCTTGTTTCGTGTGCAAGATCTCACCGGTTGCGGCATCAATTGTATAATCATACTCCGTCTGATCTTCGATCACTTCGATTTCATAGATCAACTTTCCATACTCATGATCTGTATCGGTTCCTTTGACTGATCCGTTTGGATGTTGTTGTAAAGCAATTTGTTGAGCTTTCTCTAATCCGATATTCGATCCATCTGTATTGGCAGTCTGTGAATTATTTGGGCAAAAATCATTTGTTTGATTGTTTTGTGGATAAGACGGTAAAGTTTCTGTTTCAAAACTGCTGACTTGTCCAAAACCGCTGATTTGTACCTCAAATTTTTCAGTATCCGTCTGGATCGTAAACTCATACTCCGATAGAAGGAAATCTTTCTCTACTTTCTCTTCAACGATTTTTGCTTGATCATCTCCCACTTGCTCTAAAGCAATTTGACGGGCTTTATTTAGATCTGTCTGCAGGAAAAAGAAAGCACCTGCCCCCGCGATAAAAACAATGATAACGATAATAATAACAGCTAAGATCCCTTTTTTCATAGTATCTATGTCCCTTCTTGAGTTTATTGTATCAAAGTCATTAATTAGACGCCACTAATTAACTTCTCGAAAAAAAATCTTGGAAATCCAAGATCTCTTTATTGAATACTGATGATCAAAAACACATGATCATTTTCTCTTTGTATTTCTTCAAAAGCATCTACAAGCTGAACAAGCTCATCTGAGACAACAGACTTTTGTCCAAGCTCGATCACGATATCTTCCGTAATCTCTTTCATATCCTCTTTAAGACTAGAAATATCCAGGCATTCATGCTTCGGAAGATCTAAAACCGAATACAGATCCTCAAGTGCTTGTGTTTGCGATTCATAGTGATTTAAATCAATTTTAACTCGTTTCATAATAATCCTTTCGCATTGTTCATTGATCAATAGGATCAATGATATGATTCTTGCGAGAAAAATCGATGATCTTATTTAAAATTCGATATAAATTTTCACAATCCTCTTCTCCAAGCTCATCTAAAAAACAGCTTAATGAATTTTGATGCTCTTTCCATTTGGACAGGATCTTTTCGCGAATATCATCTGTCACTTGAATCGTCACAGTACGACGGTCCTCTTCCGATCGAACGCGTTTGACCCATCCATTTTTTTCATAACCAGAAATAATTTGACTGGCAGCAGCCGGGGTCACTTTTAGATTTTGTGCAAGTTGAGACATTGTGACTGGTTCCTGATTCTCCTGCATCAGAATATAAATCAAGATATTAAGATCCCTTGACCGAAACCCTTTGATAGGTCCGCGATTTTTACGAGTAAACTCCATTAAAGTCAACATGGATTCATTGATCAATTCCATTGTTTTTTCCTTTGACATAGGCCCTCCTTTAATTAAGTGTCTTAATCTTTTAGTGACTAAATATTATCATGTTCTAAGATAAAGTCAATAAAAAAGATCTGTTGGATCAACAGACCTTTTAAGAATTCAGTTTTTTCAAGACATCTTCCAAACTTGTTTGTGTCAATGAGAGTTTTTCTTTATACATCTCTAATTTATCCCGTTCTTGAGCGACCTTGGCTTTCGGGGCTTTGGCAATAAAGTTTTGATTCTTTAACATTCCTTCTGCCCGCTGGATCTCTTTTTGAAGATGTCCAATCTCTTTTTCGAGTTTTGTCTTCTCTTCTTCCAGATCAACAAGATCTCCCATGCGTACTTTTAGAACCGCGGAATCCAAAGTTCTCGTCAAAACTTCTTCATCCGTTATCGTTTCAAAGTGAACATGACAAATGCGGTCAATCATCTTCTGATAATAATCGGACAATATTTGAGGAGCTCCATTTTCATCGACAATATCAATGCTCAGTGATTCGCTTGGTTTTAAATTGTATTCTTGTTTAATTTCACGAACCTTTGAAATAATGGAAAGAGCCAAAGATACAGATTGACGATCTTGCGACGAGAAATCAACCGGAATCGCAGAAGGCCATGTTTCGCAATTGATGCTTTCTGCTGTATGCGGTAATGACATATAGATCTCTTCTGTCACAAAAGGCATGAACGGATGAAGCAATTTACAAATATTGATCAAGATTGTATATAAAACCGCTTTTGTCGATGCCACAACTTCCGGATCTTCACTATACAGGCTCGCCTTGCTCAATTCAATATACCAGCTGCAGAAATCATCCCATACAAAGTTGTACAATTCGTTTCCGACAATGGCAAATTCATATCGTTCCATATTACCGGTAACATTTTCAAGAACTTGATCAAATCGATCAAGGATCCATTTGTCAACTTCACTTAAACGATCCAGATCCAGTTGCGGGATCTCATCATTCAACTGCATCTGAACAAACCGTGCTGCATTCCAGATCTTATTGATAAAGTTCCAAGCTGAATCAAGTTTCTTCTCATCAAAGCGCAAATCCAATCCTGGTGTTGAATTGGTCGTCAAGAAAAAGCGCAGCGCATCCGCACCTTTATCTTGGATCACATCCATCGGATCGATTCCATTCCCCAGAGATTTTGACATTTTACGACCTTGCGGATCGCGTACCAAGCCATGAATCAAAACATCTTTGAAAGGTCGATTTTTCATGCAGTAACGAGTCTGGAAAGCCATACGAGCCACCCAGAAGAAGATGATGTCATAGCCCGTCACCAGACAATCATTCGGGAAATAACGCTCCAGATCAGCCGTATCTTCCGGCCAACCTAACGTAGAGAAAGGCCACAATGCGCTCGAGAACCAGGTGTCCAAAACATCTTCATCCTGGATCCAGTTCTCCAAATCTTGCGGGTCTTCCATCCCGACATAAAGCTCTCCCGTTTCTTTGTTTGTCCAAGCTGGAATGCGGTGTCCCCACCATAACTGACGAGAAATACACCAATCTTCAATATTTTCCAGCCATTGTTCAAATGTTTTTTCGAAACGCGATGGAACAAAGGAAATCTTCTGATCTTCGATCTTTTGATTTTTCAGAACTTCATCAGCTAATGGTTTCATCTTTACAAACCATTGTTTGCTCAAATAAGGTTCAACGATCACTCCGGTACGTTGTGAATGCCCTACCGGATGCATATGTTCCTCAATATGATCAACGACACCGGCAGCTTCAAAATCTTTTACCAGCGCTTCACGGCATTCAAAACGATCCATTCCTGCATATTTATGTGCCATTTCATTCATCGTGCCATCCGGATTCATACAAATCGGCATAGGTAGATCATATTTCTTGGCCAACATAAAATCGTTAGGATCGTGCGCTGGCGTACATTTCATGACAGCCGTACCAAAATCCATATCAATATAATCATCCGCCATGATCGGCAAGGCATCTCCATTGGCCGGATTGATCGCATGCAGTCCGACGATATCCTTATATCGTTCATCATCAGGATGTACAAAGATTGCCTGATCGGCAAACATTGTTTCCGGACGCGTGGTCGCAATGACTAATTCCTGCCCTGTTTCCACAACTTTATATTTGAAATAATACATATGTCCCGGAATTTCTTTATGTTCGACTTCAATATTTGATAAAGCCGTCTTGGCTTCCGGATCCCAGTTGATGATTCGTTCTCCCTGATAAATCAAACCATCGTTGTATAGATCGACGAATACCTTACGTACGGCCTTGGACAACCCCTCATCCAAAGTAAAACGCTCACGAGAATAATCCAGAGACAGCCCAAGTTTGGCCCACTGTTTACGAATTGTAGCTGCGTATTCTTCTTTCCATTCCCAAGCTCGTTCCAAGAATTTTTCTCTTCCGATGTCGTATCTTGAAATGCCTTCATCCTTTAAACGGGCATCCACTTTCGCCTGCGTAGCGATTCCCGCATGATCCATCCCGGATACCCACAACACATCATAGCCGCGTAAACGTTTATAGCGGCAAATAATATCTTGTAAAGTTGTATCCCAGGCATGTCCTAAGTGTAATTTCCCTGTTACATTCGGTGGCGGGATCACGATGCAGTAAGGATGTTTCGATACATCGCCAGCCGTAAAATAACCTTTATTGACCCATTGGTCATAAATATTGGATTCCACTTTTAAATGATCATATTTTGGTTCCATGGTTCTTTCTCCTCTCGATAATAAAAAAACACATCCCATAGGACGTGTTAAACGTGGTACCACCTAAATTCATATGCGAAAAGCATACCTTATTACCGATAACGCCGGTTTGCGGTGCCTTCTACTTAAGTTCAAAGGCCAGCTCCTAGACTACCTTCATCTTGTTTCCAGATCCTTTTCCACCAGCCAAGGACTCTCTTGACCTTCCACAAGATTACTCCTTCTATTCAACGCATTTATGAATATAGTTTAGGGGAAACTCGACAAAAATTCAAGCAGTTCTTAAATCAAGACTTGATAAACCAAAGCGACATAGAAAATAAAACCACAAGAAGCCATAACGGCAGAGACGGATATTCCGCAAGTTCCTAAGAGGAATATGATTCCTATTAATAAGAGTGCAAAGGCGAGCACCTCCAAGCGTTCTTTATTTTTCGCCGGAAAAACAATTGTTTTGATATACCCTAATAAACTGAATGCGATACTACAAAAACCTAATATATATAACATAAAACCATCCTCTATCTAAACTCATCATAGAGGATGGTTGTTACTATTCAGCTAAGTAAAAGTAAAAAAACAGTAAAAAAGTATAGACTGCGAAAGTCTATACTTTTCAGTGCATTATTGAACTTTGGATTTAACGTATTCCAAAACTTCTTCTGCGGTCTGTTTTTGTAAGCATTCCTGAGCTAATTCCTGCATTTCTTCATAGCTCAAAGATTTAACAACCTTGCGAGCTTTTAAGATCTGAGTAGCGCTCATAGAGAATTCATCCAGTCCCAAACCTAACAAGATCGGAACGGCATTGGGTTCCCCAGCCATGGCTCCGCACATACCAGCCCATTTCCCTTGAGAATGTGCACCTTTGATGGTATTGGCAACCAAACGCAATACACTTGGGTTGAATGGTTGATACAAGTATGATACATGTTCGGACATACGGTCAGCAGCCATAGAATACTGGATCAAGTCATTCGTACCAATAGAGAAGAAATCAGCATATTTTGCGAATTGATCAGCCAAAACAGCAGCTGCTGGAATTTCAACCATCATACCAACTTCGATATTATCCGCAACGGCAACACCTTCATGGATCAATTCTTGTTTTACATCTTCATAGATTGCCTTAGCATCACAGAATTCTTTGACCGTAGCGATCATCGGGAACATGATACAAAGTTTACCATAGACAGAAGCACGGCATAATGCACGAAGCTGTGTACGGAAGATATCTGTTTCTTTCAAGCACAGACGAATTGCACGATAGCCTAAGAATGGGTTCATTTCTTGCGGGAATTCGTAATAAGACAAGTGCTTATCTCCACCGATATCCAAAGTACGAACTACAACACGTTTTCCCTGCATACCTTCGAGAACTTGTTTGTAAGCTTCAAATTGTTCATCTTCAGTTGGGAAATGATCGGAATCCATATACAAGAATTCTGTACGGAAAAGGCCTACCCCTTCTCCACCGTTTTTCAGAACACCTTCAACATCTTTGAATCCTCCGATGTTTCCAGCTAATTCAACTTCATGACCATCCTTAGTCACTGATTTTTCAGTGACAAGAACTTTTAATTCTTCTTTTTCTTTTGCATAAGCTTCGGCCTTCGCCTGGAATTTTTTTACAGTTTCTTCATCGGGATTGACAACGACTTCCCCATCCAGAGCATCTAAAGCTAAGACATCTCCTGTTTTAACTGCATCTAAAACACCTGGGCATCCAACAACCGCAGGGATCTCTAAAGAGTTTGCCATGATGGCAGAGTGACTTGTCTTACCACCGATCTCCGTAGCGAAACCTTTTACGTACTCATTTAACTGTGCCGTATCGCTTGGTGTTAAATCATGAGCAACGATGATCGAATCTTCATCAATACTAGTAAGATCTGGGATCGTCAATCCTAACAGATTGCATTTCAAACGGAACGTAACGTCCTTAACATCCGCAGCACGTTCTTTAAAATAATCATTATCCATGCTTTCGAACATCGAAATCATCATGGAAGCAACTTCTTCCGTTGCATATTCGGCATTGACTGACTGGCTTTCGATCATTCCCTTGATCTGAGAAGCAAGTTCTGGATCTCCTGCCATCATTAAATGTGCATCAAATACAGCCAGTTCTTCTGGACTGAGACGTTTTGCGGCTCGTTCCTTAACACCTTCGATATCTTTCTTTGTCTTTTCCAAAGCTTCATCAAACTTTTTAATTTCAGCCTGAGGATCGCCTTGTTTCTTTTCAATGACAACATTCGGCGTTTCAAGCTTGTAGACTTTCGCAACGGATACCCCGGCGCTAGCAGCAATACCTTTTAACATGATAAAACCCTCCTATTTATTCATAAAAACGCTATTTGCTCGAACAAATTTTAACACTTTTGTCAGGTATTTACAATTTTTTAAAACGGTTTCAAAAGAGATGTTAAAAATTTACTTGAACAAATCCACTTTCTTTAATGCAGCGGATCAAATAATCTTTTTGGTTCTCTTCCTTGAAAACAATGTGAAAATACAATTCTTCATCGAGCTGACGGATCTTCGCGTCAATCATTGGGAATCCTTCTTCCTCATGAACAAGTATCCAGATTGATTTTCCCTGATATGGAATCGGATCTTGTTTCTCTAATTCTGGAATCGAAGAACAGATCATCGGCTTTTTAGAAACTTGAATAAAGTAGTCCCATGCATGCTCTTCCGTGCGTGGTGACATCAGGCACATAGCTTCTAAAACCGGATCAAAACTGCGCTCACACGCACCGAAAGCGACAACTTTCGCATTGTCGAAAAGATGATACACTTCCTGCAAACGATATTGGAAAACTTCCTGTTCCATGGATTTTGCGTTTTGCAGGCGATCATCCCGTCCTAATAAAGAGATGTAGTTTCTATATTCTTTGACAGGATAGGTCAAAGAAGGATCTTTTTGAAAAGCAATCTCTAAATAATCACAGATCAAATGAGCCATTTTTAACGTATGATCATTCATTAAAGCGAAAGGTCCATACCCTTCTTTGGCCATCAGCAACAAGGCTGTGTTTTTATAATACTGGGCCGTTTTGTCCCAAGTATTCCAAACAAAAAAATTATCCATCAAAGCTTCAGGATCCATATGAATAAACTCTTTTGTATCCAAATATCCTATGGGCGTCGCGACCGCATTTTCTTTTTCCAACGGTAAGAAAAAAGTGGAATCATAAAGGTAATTCTTATAATACAAAGGTCTTTTTCTGACTAATTCTCCTCGAAGATATTCCACTTCATCTTCGTATAAATGAAAGATACGATGAAAATTCCCGTCCTTATCCAGTTCTAAATCATCGATCAGTTCATAGTCTCCAGGCAATTCATGTTGAATATCCAAAAACAGATCCACACAAAACGCATGAAAACCCGGGCCACCATGGCGCGTGTTAGCGCTCATGATCACTTGCCGTCCTTCTTCGCTGACTTGGATCTTCCCTTGCGGACAAACATCCAATTCGACGATATCTCCTCGTTCTTCGATCTGTAACTGTTCACGATGTGCCAAAGCTGCTAAAACTTGATAAAGTTCATCTTTTTCTTTTTGATTTCGGTCTTTACAAAGTAATTGAACAAACATTGGGATCTCCTTTTTGATTATTATATCAAAATCATTCATTAACTGTGTTATAATAACACACATGAATCAATGTGCAAATAATTGGAAAGACTATGAAGTCTTAGATACAGGAAACAAAGAAAAACTGGAGCGTTGGAACTCAATCATCTTACGCCGGCCGGATCCTGTCTGTGTTTGGCCAATCGATGAATCAAATCCCGATTGGAACAAGGCGGACGCAATCTATCATCGTTCTAAAAGCGGCGGCGGTCACTGGCAGACAATCAAGCCCATCAAGGAATTTTGGACGATTGGCTACAAGGGACTGCGGTTCAAGATTTCTCCCACCGGTTTCAAACACACTGGTTTATTTCCGGAACAAGCTGCCAACTGGGACTTTATGATGGA
>NZ_CALVBG010000025.1 GCF_944325745.1 uncultured Faecalicoccus sp.
GGATTCCCGCAGGAATGGGGACTTTGTATCATGACGATGTTTGTATCGGCTTTGGCATTGACTTCGCTGGATGCGGTAGCTCGTATTTCTCGTATGTCTTTCCAGGAATTCTTTGAAGTGACAGATGGCAGTGAACCAAGCAGTGTTGTGAAGTTCTTGACGAATAAATATGTCGCAACGGTAATCAGTTTGCTTGGCGGATACTTGTTGAGCATTGGAGGATACAATAACATCTGGCCATTGTTTGGAAGTGCCAACCAGTTGTTGGCGGCCATGGTATTGATTACTTTGTCTGTATTCTTAAAAGTGACCGGAAGAAAAGGATTCATGTTGTATGTGCCGATGACGTTGATGTTGATCATCACGATGACCAGCTTATTGATGTCCATCTATAACATTTGTATGAAGTTGTTTGTGACTGGAGGCTTTGTCTTCCTGACAGATGGTCTGCAGTTGATCGTTGCGATCTTATTAGTTCTGCTGGGCCTGATGATCACTTTAGGTTCTGGCAAGAAACTTGTACAAGCAAAAGAAAAAGCATAGAACATTTCAGGATCTCTGTAAAAGGAGATCCTTTTTTTTGCACAGTCATATGTACACAGAATATAAACACATATTCACGAAACATTGACAATAATTACCGCTAGGCTTAAAATAAAACATATTTTTAGAAATGAAGGTACTCAGTATGGAAAAATATGTCGAACTGAACAGCCAAGGAAATGTGCTGCGGGGAATGATGCATATTCCTGACGGGATACCTGGTCCAGTTCCGTTTGTGATCTTATTTCATGGTTTTCAAGATGACCGAAATGAGATCAACTTTGTACATACAGAACTTTCTCGCCGGCTGTGTCAGGCGGGGATCGGATCGGTGCGTTTTGATTTTCTGGGAAGCGGGGAAAGCGATGGAACATTTTCGGATATCACGGTATCGAAAGAGATCCAAAACGGAATCGATATTTTGGATTATGTTTTAAATCTGGATTTTGTGGACGCAAATCGTGTTGCCTTGCACGGACTCTCCCTTGGAGGGTGCGTTGCCAGCATGGTGGCGGGTTTGCGAAAAGAGAGTGTCTGTGCTTTGAGCTTGTGGTGTCCGGCGCTGGATCTTGTCTATAATTTGAAAAATAAAATGCTTTGCGGTATGGATGTTTCAGATATTGACCAGAAAGGATATGCCGATGTAGAAGGGCTGCGTCTCAGTTTGGATTTTTATGAGGATTGTTTAAAGTTAGATCCGTATCGCATCGCAAGCCAATACGATGGGCCGGTCAATCTTGTGCATGGCGATCAGGACATTACGGCAAGTCCAGAGGTATCTTATCATTTAAAAGAGATTTATCAGGAGCGTGCCAAGTTGACAATTGTCGAGGGTGCGGAACATCGGTTTTTATCGATGGATTACCGTAAGGCTCGGATGGACAGTGCTCTTGAATTCTTAGAAAGCAGATTGGGGGAATCAAAATGAAAAGAGAAAAGAAAAAGCCGACAACAGCCTTTGCGTTAGGATCGTTTTTATTGATCATTGCCGTTTTGGTCGTACTGATTAATCTGGGAGTCAATACGACGGTTTCAATTTTTATTGGAGCTGTGGTTGCGGTGGGGATCGCCTTGGCCTTGGGAATCTCCTGGGATGAGATCGAGAGTACAATCAAACAAGTGATTGCCGACAGTACACCTACCTTTTTGATCGTCATCATGGTTGGAATGCTTGTAGGAATCTGGATGGCCGGAGGGACAGTGCCGGCATTGATGTATTATGGCATGAAGTTGATCTCGCCTTCGATTTTAGTTCCCCTGGCATTTATTCTATCGAGCATCACCTCTATTTTTACCGGGACTTCTTTTGGTTCTGTAGCGACGATGGGACTTGCGATGGTCGGAATAGCGATGACAACGGATTTATCGATTCCGTTAGTAGTCGGGGCGGTAGTTTCAGGAGCATGGCTGGGTGATAAAATGTCACCTTTATCGGATACGACTAATATGGCTAGCGGCGTCAGCAAGGTGCCGCTGTATGATCATATTGGCTCAATGATGTATACAACTTTACCAGCGGCTGCTGTGGCGATAGTATTATTCGCCATTGCCGGATTTGCTTCTGGAGGCGGAAGTATGGATGCCAGTCAATCACAGCTGATCATGACAACGCTGGAAAACAACTTCAATATGAGTCTTATCTTGATCGTGCCGGCCATTCTGGTGCTTTTGGTGTCGGTATTCAAGATGCCGGCCATCTTGGGAATGGGATTGACTGTCATTGTCAGTGCCGGGTTTGCGATGTTGTTTCAAGGTGTTGGGTTTGTTGAATTGATGAACTATGCTTTTAATGGCTTTAGTATTGAAACGGGTGTATCCATTGTCGATCCGATGCTCAATCGCGGCGGCGTTACCAGCATGATGGAACTTTTAGGGATCTTCATGGTGGCCTCAGTGATGGGAGCAGTCATCACCTCAACTGGAATTTTGGATGTGATTGCCAAAAATGTATTATTGCGGTTTATTAAAAATCGCGTAATCCTAGTTTTTACATCTTTAGTGTATTGTTACATTGTCAATTTTCTGGCAGCTGGCGGACAGATCGTCTCCATCATTGTTACAGAACAGACGTTTGAAGAAACTTATGATCGGATGGGCATCCATCGAAAAGTGCTGTCGCGGACTTTAGAGGACGCCGGAACCTTAAGTGCTCCTATTGTTCCTTGGGGAGTCGCTACGATCTATGTTATGAGTGTGTTGAGCGTCGACGCCTCTTATATTCCATATTGTTGGTTTATCTTCCTGGTCCCTGTCTTCTCGATCTTATGTGCCGTAACGGGAATTGGAATTTGGAATACAAAAGGGGAAAAGATGTGGGGAAAAAACAAAGCGGAAGCTTCTCCGATAGAATAGAAAAGTGCTGAGCAGCACTTTTTTTCTTGCCTGAAATCTTTGATATAATATAGGTAACGGAGGTCATACTATGCGATTAGAAGGAAAATCAATTGTTGTAACTGGTGCAAGTTCCGGAATGGGGAAAGCCATCGTGGAACGTTTTGTCAAAGAAGGCGCCTATGTCGTGGCCGTGGCCAGAAGATATCAAAGACTGGAAGCGTTAAAAGAAAGCTTAAAAGAAGAGCCTGGAAAGATTGTGATTTTCCAAGGAGATGTTTCCAAACGGGAAGATAATGAAAAAATGATCGATTTGGCTGTTTCTGAATTTGGTAAATTGGATGTCCTGGTCAATAATGCCGGAATCATGGATGATATGTCCGGCATCAAGGATGCGACAGATGAAAAATATGAACAGGTCATGAAAGTCAATGTTTATGGACCTATGTGCGCTATGCGAAAGGCCGTCTCTGTTTTTAAAGAACAAGGAAACGGAGGTAACATTATCAATGTTGCCAGTGTTGGCGGCATGCGTTCGGTAGCCGGGGCCATTTATTGCGCCAGCAAGGCGGCGGTGTTGTCAATGACGAAGAATACAGCTTTTATGTATTTCCCGGATAAGATTCGCTGCAACGCGATTGCCCCAGGCGGAATTCAGACGGAGATCAGCCACTCTATGGGCATGCCCAACATGGAAGGATATGGCCGTGTCCAAAAGATCTTAGCGGCTGCGCCGGAAATGGGAATGCCGGAAGATATTGCCAATGCGGCTCTCTTTTTAGCCAGTGATGAATCTTCGTATGTCAGCGGAGATACCTTGATCGTAGATGGCGGATGGATCGCTGGTTAGTCTATACGAATTCGTTGAATTCAACCCTTGTTAGTGGTATATTAAGAACGATAAAATGGAGGAACATTTATGAACAAAAGACCTGTGATCCTAGTGGTAATGGATGGTGTCGGCATCAACAAAAGTGACTTTGGGAATGCCGTAGCCTTAGCGAATAAACCAACGTTGGATAAATTATGGAATGAGTGCCCGCATACCCAGCTTCGTGCCCATGGTTTGGCTGTGGGTCTACCGAGTGATGGAGACATGGGAAACTCAGAAGTAGGACACAACGCAATCGGTTGTGGACAGATTTATTCTCAGGGTGCCAAATTGGTCAACGAGAATATTGAAACCAAGGAAATCTTTGAATCAAAGACTTGGAAAGAACTGGCTGCCAATGCCAAAGGGCATAAGATGCATTTTATTGGCTTGTTGAGTGATGGAAATGTGCATTCGCATATTAATCATTTAAAAGCCTTGATTGCACAAGCCAAAGAAGAAGGTATCTCTGAAGTTCGCGTACATGCTTTGTTGGACGGACGTGATGTACCGGAAACAAGTGCTCTGACTTATGTGGATGATATTGAATCTTTCATGGCCGGATTGAATGATGATACATTCCATGCCTGCATTGCCAGCGGTGGTGGCCGTATGCAGATCACGATGGACCGCTATGAAGCCAACTGGGGCATGGTAGAGCAAGGATGGCATATCCATGTTATGGGAGAAGGCCGTCAATTTGAAAATGCTACGCAGGCCATCGAGACTTATCGAGAAGAATTAGGTGTGATCGACCAGGATCTTCCAGGCTTTGTCATTGCCAAAGACGGACAGCCTGTGGGAACGATCGATGACGGCGACAGCGTGATCTTGTTCAACTTCCGTGGAGACCGTGCCCAAGAATTGTCGTTAGCTTTTGATGGAGACGAAAGCTTTGATAAATTTGATCGTGTCAAGAATCCAAAAGTCATGTATGCCGGTATGCTGCAATATGATGCGGATCTGGACATTCCGCACAAGTATTTGACGGAACCGCCAAAAATTAAATATACATTGACGGAAGAACTGTGCAAACACGGAATCAAAGAATACGCGATCTCAGAAACACAGAAGTATGGTCACGTGACATATTTCTGGAATGGAAACCGTTCCGAAAAATTTGATGATGCTTTAGAAACTTATGTAGAGATCCCAAGTGATGTCATTCCATTTGAACAGCGTCCATGGATGAAATCCGCTGAGATCACAGATCAATTGATCGAAGCAATTGAAAGTGGAAAATATGACTTCTTGCGTACAAATTATCCAAATGGAGATATGGTAGGTCATACCGGAAGTTTACCAGCTACGATCATTGGTGTGGAATCGGTTGATTTAGCCTTGGCTCGTCTGATCAAAGCCGTAGATAAAGTCAATGGAATCTTGCTGGTGACAGCCGATCATGGAAATGCGGACGAAATGTATGATAAGCCGAAAAAAGAAGGCGCTCCGATCAAGTCCAAAACATCGCATACATTGAATCGTGTTCCGTTTATCGTATATGGTGCTGATGTGACATTGAAACAAGACGATTCTTTAGGACTTTCCAATATCGCCAGCACGGTAGCCGATCTGCTGGGGGTAGAACCTAACGAACATTGGAACGAAAGTATTATTGAAAAGTAAAACATGATAAAAATGGAACCGAGAGAGGGTTCCATTTTTTTTGCTTGAAAAAAAGTCGGGTTTGTGCAAAACCCGACTTAAATATTTTTATGAAGTTTTTTATGGATCCAATAGAAGAAAGGATGAAAGACCAAATGGTATCGCCCAATGAATTCAACCACTGTACAGTTAAATCCGCGTTTAAAATCAAAAACGCCGTATCCTTCTTCGCCTTTTTCAAAATAGCCGCTGATTCCATACATGTTGTAATAATCGCATCCTGCACGAACCGCTTCTTGGATCATTTCCCATTGTACGGCATAGGATCCCCGATAAGCACGATATGCATAATCATTGCCGCCAAACAAATAGATCATTTGATTTTTATATTGGACAAACATACAGCAGGATAAAGGGACCTCTTTATCATGGGTCTTCTTTAATGTTGCGATTTCTTCCTTCTTTTTTGTGAGACTGGAGAGTTTGGTTTGCGCGTTTTCTAAATTTTTGATTTTCTTTTTGGCGCTTGGATCTTTTTGAATTTGAAGTTGGAGCTTTTGAATCTCATTTTCTGTATGTATAAGATCTTCCTTGATCTTGGCTTCATATTCTTCTAAATCTAAATATCCATAAACCGTTTTGATGTGCTGCGTACCGTAATGGCGATACATACTTTCAAAGTATGAGAGAGGCATGCTTTCAAATTGCTGCCTTTCGCTGGATTCCGTTTCCATTTTATCTAAGATATTGAGTTCATCCTGCGATAAGACTCGCGTTTTTACACAACATTTTTGGGCCGTGCGGATATTTCGCTTCTGCATGGTCGAAAAGCCATTAAAAATATCATCGATACTTTTATTTCGCAGATCTAAGATCGACATCCAGCGGCATTGTTTGGAGAGATCGTATCCTTTTGTCAGCGGCATCTGCCGATATCCTGCTTCGATCAGATTGTCGACAATATCTTGATTGTTGATGCCGTCAGGAACGATCTGTCCATTTTTGTCACGTTCTTTATATAAGATATCGGGATCGATTTCTAAATAGATGACTTTTTTTGATTTTAAATGTGCTTTTAATACTGAGGAAAAGTCGCGAAGATCTTTTTTATTGTGATAATCAATAAAGAATCCGCGGGGAACATAAGCATAATTAAAAAAACGTAAAAGCGGGCGAATGCAAATCATCGCTACAGCTTTGGTCTCATCTTGATCGGTTCCTTTGACGTATTCAATTTGCCAGCCGTCTTCCATGAATTTGCTGGCGGCGTGAGTCGACTGCAAAAAATCATTATCTTTTAAGGTGGAAAGATACTCTTGGTAGTCATTTTTAGAAATAGATTGTAATTTCATCCGTTATCACCGTAATCATTATGCAAAAAAAAGAAATTGAAATCAAGAAAAACCCAATGAGCAGACTTTACATGAATTTTACGAATGGGTGCTTGTATCTATGATAAAATAGGGGTGTTGAAAAGAGGAATGTCGATGACACATATCTGTATCGTAGAAGATGATGACAGTATTCGCCAATTGTTGAAACTGACATTGGAAAACTTTCAATATGAAATCACCGATTTTGATAATGGCGAGGACGCTTATCAATATTTGCTTGCCAATAAAGTTGATTTGGCGATCTTAGATCTGATGCTGCCTAGGATGAACGGCTATGATATCTTGAAGCAGATCCGTCAAAATAAGGTCAATAAAGAAACCCCAGTCATTATTTTGAGTGCCAAAGATCAGGAAGTGGATAAGATCCTAGGCTTAGATCTAGGCGCAGATGACTATATGACCAAACCATTCAGCGTCTTGGAGCTGGCAGCCCGTATTCGAACTTTGTTGCGAAGAACGCATAAAGAAACCAATAAACTAGATCTGGGCATCCTTCATATCGATGTGGATCAGAGAATCGTCCATGTCGAAGATCAAGTGGTGGAGCTTACGTACAAAGAATTTGAACTGTTGCGCTATTTGGCCACCAATCTTGGGCGTGCCATCTCGCGAGAAGAGCTCTTGAATCAAGTATGGGGATATGATTTTGTGGGCGAGACCAGAACCTTGGATGTGCATATCAATTCGTTGCGAAAAAAATTAGGACCGATGGGCAGAAACTATATTAAATCCGTTCGTCAGCTAGGTTATCGTATGAGTGTGGGTGATCAAGATGCGTAAAAAGATCATTCACTCTTTTATGATAACTTTTTTGATTTCCTTTTTTTTGGCGTTCGGTATCTTATATGCGGTCTTATACATGGTGTTTTTAGATGATCAAAGAGACGAACAGTTTCAAGAATTGGGAATCATTGAAACCATGCACCAGGCGGATATGGAATCGCTGGGGCAATATTTAGATGAATTAGATTCCCGTATGACGATCATCGAAAGAGATGGCGATGTGATCTATGACAACCAGGTCGATTCGATCACAGAGAATCATATGCAAAGAGAAGAGATCCAACAAGCTTTACAATTTGGGCAAGGCAGTTCGATTCGATATTCTTCGACAACGCATACGAATTATTTATATACCGCAGCCTTGAACGAAGAAACGCAGGAGATCTATCGTTTGGCGACGCCGTTTGCGGGGATTACTCAATCGGCAATTGTTTTGATGCCGAGTTTTATCGTTGCGTTTTTAGTCGCCATTTGTACGGTCTGGTTTATGTCAAAAAAGATGGCCACCTCGATCGTGGAACCTTTCCAGAAGATCTCATCGACGATCTGGACGACCCGCATTGGAAAAGAGAAGATCGTATTTGATGATTCCTACTATCCGGAATTATCCGAGATCACAGAATCCATAGTAAATATGAATGAAGAGATCCACGATAATCTGGAACAATTAGAAAAAGAAAAAGGGATCCGTCAGGAATTCTTTGCGAATGCTTCGCATGAATTGAAGACCCCGTTAACGTCGATCATGGGATATACAGAATTATTGCGGACCCACGCGATCCAAGATCCGGCTCAAGTGGATCGGTGCCTGGATCATGTGATCAAAGAAAGTCGTCATATGACACAGCTGATCAATGATATCTTGATGATCTCCAAGTTAGAAAGTGAAGATTATCAAGTACAGTGTACGCATGTCAAGGTCAAAGAGATCCTGCAGGCATTGATTGAGCGTTTTCATGTCCAGATCGATTCGATGAATCTCAATCTAACTCTCGATTGTGAAGACATCGTGGTCTATGCCAATCGCAACCATGTGGAAACCATCTTTGAAAATCTTTTAAGCAACGCCATTAAATATAATGTTTATGATGGAACGATTCGTATCGATTGCCATGTCAAAGACCAAGAAATGATCTTTTCTGTAAAGGATACGGGAATCGGAATCTCAAAAGCTGATCAGGAACGGATCTTCCAGCGCTTTTATCGCGTGGATAAGCAGCGTTCGAAGGTGATCTCCGGAACCGGACTGGGCTTGGCGATCGTAAAGCATTTAGTGCAGTTTTATGACGGCAGGATCCAGCTGCAAAGCGAAGAAGAAAAAGGAACAACGATCACGTTATTCCTTCCGATTGTTGTAAAAAATGTGCCTGGGGATTAAGCTTTGATCAAAGGCTTTAAACTAAACCAGATGCCAAAATAGCGAATCAGGTCTACGAGAACAAATAAGATATAGACGCGGATCGGATAATCGCCCGACGTGATATACCCGATAAAGGTGGGCAGATAGGCACATAAGGCAATTGCCTCTGCCAAGACACAGCCCAAGATGATCCGCTTGCTGTAAGGATGATCATAGTATAAAAAGAAAACCGGAATGGTCCAGATCACAGCGCTGGCAATCGATAAGATAAAAATATCTTTTGTCGCAAAGACGGTCTGAAGATCGTTGCTGACAAAAAAGCCGGAGAAGATCTGTACCACGATGGGAAAAAGCATCAAACTGCTATAGATGCAGATCCCCAACCGGACAGAGACTTGCGGGAAAGTGTAAGGTTCTTCTTCGTACTCCGCCTCTTTTGGTTGGGGTTTTACCGGGCGCGGCTTTGACGATGGTTTTTGGATCGGCTGGAAAATCTCCTCTTCACTTTCTTCTTGATCTTCATCGACTTCTAAAACGTGGTCAAAATAGACGCGGCACCAGGAGTTAGCACTTAAAGAACGACCCAAGGCATAGAGCAGGATCACTTTGACAAGCATGCATCCAATCATGGCCGCATAGGTAAAGAAATGACTCATATCATCGATCAGATAATAACCGGGTAAAATGATCAATGCCATTTCAAAGGCAAAACAGATCCAATAAAAGACACGGAAGATCTTTGATCCTCCTGCCAACATCAAAAACAAGATCAAGTAGAGAACTAACTGTCCGGCACTCAGGATCAATAAAAAGAAAGAAGAGATCCGAGTTTGATCGATCGCAAAAAAATCTCTGTGCAGGAGAAAATACACTGCAATGAAATAACCAATCAATACAATATAGGTAAAGATGAGGCGCGACCATACTCGTGCACGAGCCTTGCGATAGATCGTGGCATCATCTTGTTGATAATTTATTCTTGCCATGTTAAAAGTATTATATGAAAAGGAGAATCTAATGTCAAAAACCATAACGATCCAACGAACAGTTGAAAAAAAACATACGGCCATTGAGATGAAAAGCGGCTCTCTAGAGGTCTTGGCAACTCCGCAGATGATTGCCTGGATGGAAGAAGCCAGCTGTCAGCTTTTGGAACTAGAGCCAGGAATGACCAGCGTAGGAACCAGAATGAATGTATCGCATGACAAGGCCAGTCCTATTGGTGCTGCTATTGAGATCAAATCGACCTTGGTGCAGCAGGAAAATCGCAAACTTGTTTTCTATGTAGAAGCCTATCAAGATGGAGTCTGCATCGGCAAAGGAGATCATGAACGCTTTATTGTCAACAGTGAAAAATTTTTGAAGAGGACTTATGGAAATTAAGTCCTTTTTTATGGGTTTTTGATTTGAAAAAGTCAGAAAAAGCCGTACAATGTTGATGGATACAGAGGAGGAATCTGAAATGGTTAATATTCGCGAAATCGCCCCTGATATGTATTGGGTGGGTGCCAGCGATCATCGGTTGCAGCTGTTTGAAAATATTCATCCGATCCCGCGCGGCGTTTCTTACAATGCATATGTCGTATTAGATGAAAAAAATGTATTATTGGATACCGTGGACTGGTCCGTGTGTCCGCAGTTCTTAGAAAACTTGGAAGCCGTTCTTCAAGGAAAAGAATTGGATGCGATCATCGTCCATCATGTGGAACCGGATCATTTAGCCAGCTTAGGCGAAGTGCTGCTGCGCTATCCTTCGGCCACGGTCTATGCTTCGGCCAAGGCTCTTGAAATGATCGGTCATTTTGGCTTTGAATTAGGAAAGAATCAGCCAATCAAGGAAGGCGATACGCTATCGACGGGAGCTCATGAATTTCATTTTGTGGCAGCCCCGATGGTGCATTGGCCGGAAGTCATGGTGAGCTATGAAAGTCAGACCCAGACTTTGTTCTCAGCCGATGCTTTTGGAACGTTTGGGGCTTTGGATGGAAAGCTATTTAATGATGAGGTTGATTTTGATCGTGATTGGATCGATGATGCCCGTCGTTATTATACGAATATCGTAGGGAAATATGGCCCGCAGACGTTGAACCTCTTAAAAAAGGCCTCGACCCTGGATATCCAGCGAATCTGTCCGCTGCATGGACCAGTATGGCGAAACAATTTTGAATACTTTATTGACAAACATCAACACTGGGCTTCTTACACGCCGGAGGTACAAGGCGTCCTGATCGTTTATGCATCGATTTATGGACATACGGAAAGTGCGGCCCAGGCATTGGCTTCAAAATTGGTCCAGGCCGGGATCACAAAAGTGGCTGTATATGATGTATCCAATACCGATCCGTCTTATTTAGTGGCAGAGGCATTCAAATATTCACATATGGTTTTGGCTTCCAGCACCTATAATGGAACAATGTTTCCAAAAATGCAGGATTTCTTAGAACATTTAAAGATGTTGAATCTACAGAAGCGTACAGTTGCTCTGGTTGAAAACGGATCCTGGGCAAGTACGGCCGGCAATATGATGAGAAAAATGCTGGAAGGTATGAAAGAAATGACGATCTTGGAATCGAACGTCAAGATCTTAAGTTCTTTACATGAAGAAGCACCATTGGATCAATTGGTCAAAAATATCCAGGAAACGATGGAATAGAGAGGGAAGCATTCGCGAAAGCGTCTGCTTCTTTTTTTGTCTTTTGAAAAAAAGAGTTGAGAAAGAAGCAGAATCGCGGTATATTTAATTCGCGAAAAATTTTCGGGATGTAGCACAGCTTGGTAGTGCGCTTCGTTCGGGACGAAGAGGTCGCAGGTTCAAATCCTGTCATCCCGACCATGTAAAAAAGAACCAGATGGCGTTTATTTCCATCTGGTTTTTGTTTTATTCGATATAACCGGCTTTGTTGGTATTTAAACTATCCGGATCTCCAAATCCATACCATATCATATAGCCGGAATACCCGGCGTTATCGATGGCCTGGATCTGATCTTTCATCTGCTGCGGCGTCAAATTTCCATACGCCTGGATCCAGGAGCGATAAACCGGAGGATCTTCAATTTCCGATAATTCTTTGACAGCCAATTCCGTATAACGAGCCAACACTTCGCCGGGAGCGGAAGAAGGATCTTCGATTCCTAAAGCACCGGCCGAAAAGTGATCCGAATAAGGCATCGGACAGATTACGTCGACACTGTTGGCCATCGCCAGGAAGAATTGCCCGATATCCTGGTCATCCTGAGCTGCCAGAGGCCATGCGAAGACGTCGGCTGCCACATAGACTTCATAAGGTTCCAGTTCATCGCTGGCATATTGTAAGAAACCTTGAAGGGCGGATGCCTTGCTTTCATTGTACGTGTTCTTTAGATCCAGCTGATCCGATTTTGAGACCAATCCATCCGGGAAGCGGACATAGTCAAACTGGATCTCGTTGATACCGGTCGATGCGATCTCTTTGGCAATGTCCACATTGTACATCCAAGCTTTTCGGGAATAGGCACTGGGCCAGTATTCACCGTTGTGCATGATCAGCTGTCCGCTTGTATCGGTAATCGATTCTTCGGTGTTTTGCGAGGCAAAGAGCACATCTTTAAAAGTCACGATACGGCCGATCATATAATAGCCGGCATCTTGAAATTCCTGGATCAGATCCTTGAGCTCATCCAACGAGCAAAGAACACTCTGGAGCGCTTCATCTGGATCTTTTAAATAATCTTTCAACACTTCGCTTTGATACCAGACATATCCGCTGTCCCCTTTTAATTCAACCACGTAAGCGTTGATGCCGGTGTCTTGGGAGAGGTTCAAATAATAATCTTTATATTTGATCAAATACTCTAGAGAAACATGGACGGCATTGCAGTTGTCGGGCATAGGATTCTCTTCGTAATTATGATTTTTTGTCGGTTTGTAATCCACTTGCGAGAGGAAAGCATCTTTTGAATAGCCTTCTCCATAATATTCATCCCAATAAGTAGAATAGGAGATGTTTGCAGACCATGTTTTGGTTGCCAGATCTTTTGAAGTTTCTACATATTTTCCGTTGAGCCAATAGTCTTTTCCATCTTTTTCCACCTTGTACCAGGCAATCTCTCCGGTTTCCGGATCCAGATCTTCCGGATCCACTTGAACAACTCGGACTTTCTCGCCTTTTTTTACGACTTCTTCGGAAAGTGTTCCCTCTTTTTTATCGCGCAGATTGATCAAGCGGCGAGGATAGACGTTTTCAATGGATAGACATTCTTCCAAAGAATCTTTTAGATACGTGTTATCTAAGGTGATCAAAGTCCCTTCATAACGGAAGCTGGATTGATCATCTTCGGCCTCTTCGATTTGCACCTTCGTTCCCCGCGGGATCTCGACCACGGTTTCATCGATTTCGCCGTTCACAATATAAGGAACACGGACCTCTAAGATACTTTCGGAACTGTCAATATATTTTGTCGGGTGGATCTTTGCGAGGATCGCAGAACCCAAGACGAAGAAAAGAGCGCAGATCAAAATGAGTGCACCAATGAAAAATAAGGCTTTTCTAGGGGAATTCATGCGTTTTAAGATTCTTTTCATCATGAAGAACATATCATAAGTGACAAAAAAAAGTCAATTTTGGCCCAAAATTGACTAGTTATCCCCACTTTTTAGAGGAAATTAAGGAAACTAAAATACCGACAGTCGCCCCAGTGCTATCTAAGAGAACATCGGTGAATTGACCTGAGCGTCCCACGATGAAGAGCTGATGGATCTCATCACTGCATGCATAGGCAAAACAAAGAAAGAGTGCCAGCCAAAAACAGTGAGAAGGTTTGGGCGCAAAAGGAAGAATCCCGCGATACAGGCAAAACCCCAAGGCGGCATAGATCGAGAAATGCGCCAGCTTACGAACGACCAGCTGCGTGTGTTCATGAAAAAGCCATTCCAATAAAGGTTCAAAAAAAGAACTTTTTGCCAGAGAGCTTGATGAAGTATCTTGGGAAAACCAAAAGATCAAAACCATGATCAAGATACTGAATACAAGCCATTTATTGATTTTGGATCTGAACATGTTGGATATCTAGCAGCGTGCAAGCGATATGATAATCTTCTTCGCTGAAACAGTTGTGTGTATGAATGGCATGAAAAGGGAATGCTTTGGTCATATCTTGATCATCGATCACGAGATATTGTTGGACACCGTGGTCTTCGATATATTCCTGGATCACATCCTGGCGAGGGGTTCGCTTTTTTGTGATGCCTACAAATGCATCTTCCATATGTAAGATCTTGAATAAGTAATAGAGTTCCTGATGGGAATGGACCATTCTCCAGGAACTGGTCAAGACGATATGAGCATCAAAGCGATGCACTAAAGCCGCAATCAAAGAACAAGCTTTTTGATCGAAGCTAAAGTAAATATGATTAGTAAAATAAGGATTCAAATCTAAAAATTTGGGATCCTGATGTTCTTTGGCCAATTTTCGATTCAGATCCATATCAAAATGGACGGTTGCTTTTGAACGCTGAGGATGCAGGACACCATCGATATCTAAGAATAGTACAGGATGCATAAGACTCCTCCTCTTTGTCATTTTAGCGTATTGCATCGGTTCGGGCAACGAATTGTGATACAATTAAAACCATGGAGGGGATGCCAATGAATCGTAAAATCGTTTTGGTGACAGGAATGTCCGGAGCTGGTAAATCCAGTGCCATGAATGCCTTAGAGGATATGGGGTATTACTGTATCGATAATTTTCCTAAAGAGCTTTTGCCGCAGCTGGATGAGCTCTTGGCTACACGATCATCCCAATACCCTTACGTGGCTTTGTCCGTTAGTGCTTTGGATTATTTGGATTTTGTGACATACTTCAAAAATTTGACAGAACCGATCTCGATCGTCTTTTTAGATTGCAGCAACGAAGAACTGCTGCTTCGATATCGTTTTACACGCCGTCATCATCCGATGATTGCTTCCAACAAAGCGACCACGTTAGAAGAGGCCATCGAAATCGAACGCGACTTGTTCGATCATCTGCAGGAAAGTGCGGGCGATACGATCCATATTGATACGACCAAGCTGTCTTCTGCCGCTTTGGCGAAACGGATCCGTCATCGCTTTCAGAAGTTTCAGTCAAACCCTTTTACGATCACCTTTCAGTCGTTTGGCTTTAAACATGGCGTCCCGATGGATGCGGATATGGTGATCGATGTTCGGTTTTTACCCAATCCGTTTTATGAACCGGATCTGCGGGAGAAAACCGGAAATCAAAAAGAAGTCTACGATTATGTCATGGAAAAACCAGAGACCCAGGATTTTATTCGCCGGTTAAAAGATTATGCCGATTTTGTCTTTACCAGTTATGCAGCTCAGAACAAAAGCCATATGATCGTTGCGATCGGCTGTACAGGGGGACAACATCGTTCTGTCAGCATCTGCAACTGGCTGTATGATACTTATAAAGATCAATACACTTGTTTTAAATCGCATCGCGATATCGGGGTGGATGAAGTATGAAAAATATCGTTGTGATCGGCGGCGGCACCGGCCTTTCCAGCATGTTGATGGGAATGAAAAAAATCGAAAATGTGAATTTGACTGCCATTGTCACGGTTGCCGATGATGGCGGAAGTACCGGCCGGATCCGGGATATCTATAATGTGCCGGCGGTCGGAGATATTCGTCATGTTCTTTGTGCCATGGCCACCGATGATGAAGATCATCTTTT
>NZ_CALVBG010000026.1 GCF_944325745.1 uncultured Faecalicoccus sp.
TGCTGTTTTTTTGTTTATTCAGGCCGGTAATGGGCGACCAGATGTTTGTCACCGATGCTGTGGGAAACAATGCAGCGTATCGGGTTGCCGCGAAGATCATACCATCCTTCAAAGACATATCCTTTTTTCTGGGCCGGCAATAAAGGCTTATCTTCATCCAGATAGGTGTAGACATGAGGATTTTTACGAGAGGCGATCCCGCCTTGGGCATCGTAATGAATCCGGTAATAGACAAGATCCCATTTTGCGTAGAGAGTACAAGATTCTTTGATTTTCTGATCAAATGTAAACGGCTTTGTATAGTCTTGATCATAATACCAGCCACTAAAATCATAGCCTAGCCGAAGCGGATGTCGAAACGGTTTCAACAATCCGTCAGAGCCAATGGTCTTATCTTCAATCCGTCCGCCGCCGTTGCTTTCAAAGTGAACGGTACAAAGTTCCCGATAATGAGCAACCAGAGTGATTTCTTCCGCTTGATCTTCGGGGATGACATCGACTCGCTTTCCGTTGAGTGTCCAGTAATCAAAAGCCATATTGCGTTTTCTGGCCGGATATAGGCGCAAGACACCCGATTCGATGTTTAAATATTTGGGGTTCAGGCGCGAGTTCATCCCGCCATTTAACTCATAGTGGATCTTATACCATATCGGGATCCACTTATCGTAGAGTGTCATCGTGGTCGGCAGGATCCCGCCGGGGTTTAATCTTTTTGTACACGCTTCATCGATAAACCAGCCCATAAAGACATAGCCCCTTCGCTGGTCTTGTTGTGGTTTTTCCATTTTCTTATCCCTCATCCGTTGAATTCATACACTAGGTTTGTTATAATAATCGTGCTGTCCTCGTAGCTCAGTTGGATAGAGCATGCGCCTTCTAAGCGCACGGTCGGGGGTTCGAATCCCTCCGAGGACGCCACTTTGATTTTGAATGTCTGACAAAACCTCTTTGACGCTTAGTGATAAGAGGTTTTTTTATTCACGTTTTTCCAAGTGTTTTCTTTTTGGTTGGTGTGAACTTTCATTTCCTATTATACATCACAAGATCCTGAAACCTCAATTTGAAAAGTGGAAAGTAGAATTGACACTGAATTTCAGGGGTTTGTATAATTATCCTTAAGAACAGAAAGAAGAGTGACTGTATGCAGAATGTATTAGGGGTTGAAAAACCATCTAAATTATTAAAAAGCTTTGCCATTCCAAGCATCATCTCCATGTTGGTCAGTTCACTTTATAATATCGTCGATCAAATTTTTATTGGCCAAGGGGTGGGATATTTAGGGAATGCGGCGACCAATGTTGCTTATCCGCTGACAACGATCACTTTAGCCATTTCTTTGTTGATCGGCATTGGTTCGGCTTCTCGTTATTCCTTGTATTTAGGGGCAAAAGAAGAACAGAAGGCGCGTTATGTGATCGGAAATGGGGTCGTGGCGATGTTGATCGGAGGCCTTCTCTATGTCGTTTTAGTCTTCTTGTTTCTGCAGCCCTTGATGAAAGCATTTGGAGCGACTGAACAGATTCTTCCGTATGCCCTGGAATATACATCCATTACAACACTGGGAGCTCCTTTTTTGATCGGGACCAACGTTTTCAGCAACATGATCCGAGCGGATGGAAGCCCTAAATATTCCATGTTCTGTATGGTCATTGGCGCTTTGATCAATACTGTGTTGGATCCGACGTTTATTTTCGTTTTTGATATGGGGGTTGCCGGCGCGGCCTGGGCCACAGTGATAGGGCAAGTCGCCTCGTTTGTGATTGGCGCTCTCTATTTGAAAAACTTTAAACAAGTCCATATGCATGCCAAAGATTTTCGCTTTTCTTTATCTCAGACCTTGCAGACGGCTGCCATTGGGATCAGCGCCTGCATCAATCAATGTTCGATCCTTTTGGTCCAAGTGATTTTGAATAATTCGCTTGTCTACTATGGACAGTTCACAGAGTTTGGTCAGGAGATCCCTCTGGCTGCCTGCGGGATTGTCATGAAGGTCAACGCGATCTTGTTGGCGGTGATCATCGGGATCTCACAAGGAACACAGCCGATTGTCGGATTCAACTATGGGGCTCGACAATATGATCGGGTTCGACAAACTTTGAAGCTGTCATTAGGTTGTGCTTTGAGTGTGTCGGTGATCGGGTGGGCCTGTTTCCAGTTGTTTACTCAACCGATACTGTCTTTATTCGGGACAGGGGAAGCGCTATATTTTGAGTTTGCGACCCGTTTCATGAAAACCTTTTTGATCATGACTTGTGTGATCGGGATCCAAATTGTATCCTCCGGTTATTTTTCCGCTGTTGGAAAGCCGATCAAAGGGATGATCTTATCTTTAACGCGCCAAGTGATCTTTTTTATTCCTTTGGTTTTGATCTTGCCGCATTTCTTGGGATTGGATGGAATCATGTACAGCGGACCGATTGCGGATTTTGTGGCATTTGTTGTTTCTATGATCTTTGTTCTTCGCGAATGGAGACATTTGGATCATTTACAGAAAGTGGAGCATTATGAAAAAGTATAAGAGTTTTGTCGTTTGTGGATTTTGTTTAACACTGGCATTATGCGGATGCACTTCATCCGATTTAAAAGAAGTTCTGGAAGATGAGCCTTTGACGGCCGAACAAAAAGAGTTTGATGCCTATTTAGAGGAGCAATTGATCGAGACTTTAGAAGGCGATTATTATACGATGCATTCGCTGGCGGAAGATCCTTCTTCGTTAGGGGTCGACCTCTCTGTCGTTGAAAAGACATGGGGACGCTTTGATGCCAAGACGATGGAAGAAGATCGGGCAGAGGTTGAAGAGACGCTGGCTGAACTGGAAAGTTTCTCTTATGAAGATCTGACTTCCGCTCAACAAGATACGTATGATACCTTTGTTTATCAGATGAAAACTTCGCAGGAACTCAGTGATGAACGCTTCGATTATATCGCCTCTTTGTTTTCGCCGATGACCGGGATCCAAGTCTCATTTCCCACGATTTTTTCAGATTGGGAATTATATACCAAACAAGATGCCGAAGATTTGATCTTGATGATGCAAGACGTGGATGACTATGTCCAAAGCGCCTTGGATTATACGTATATTCAGGAAGAAAAAGGAATGCTTTGTCTTTCTTTTGAAGAGATCCGCTCGTATTGCCAACAGATCCTTTCGCAAGGGAATGAAAGTTCCGTCCTCGATTCTTTAAAAGAAGAAGTGGACGAACTGGATCTTTCTGGTGAAGAATCTGAATCTCTTCAAAATGATTTGGAAACGGCATATCAAGATTCCTATTTGAAAGGCTATCAGATGATCTTGGATGCGATGGATGATCTGGAACAAAATGGAGAAAACCATCCTTCCGGTTTGGCTTCGTTTGCGTCTGGGAAAGAGTATTATACCGCACTGATGCATTCTCAAATCGGTTCTATGCGTTCCGTGGAAGAGGTCCAGGAAATGATGGCATCGGCCTGCCAGGAACATCTCAATACCGCCATGGAGCTTTCGGATGCCGCCATGGGAATCTATTTCTTAGATACAGGCTACCAAGATTACGAAGAGATCTTAGATGATGTACAAAAGAAGATGAAGGATGATTTTCCGGAAATTTCTGAAAAAGCATACCAGATCCAAGATATGGAAGAAGATATCGCTACTGATAATGGGGTAGCAGCCTATTATCAGATCCCGACCTTGGATGGGGATCAGACAGGGCAACTGCGTGTCAATCCTTTGAATGACGGCATTTCCAGTATCGATACATATATGACGGTTTGTCATGAAGGGATGCCGGGGCATATGTACCAGTATAACTATACGCACGAAAACTTGGATCAGCCGGTCCGCTGGTCTTTGTTGGCAAATCCGGCTTATCAGGAAGGGTATGCGACCTATGTGGAACACTATGTTTTGCGTTATTTGGATGAAGATGCCCGCATGTTGAAGTTCTACAGTGAATACATGCTTTCTATTTACGATGCCTTGATTTTGGCAGATATCGGGATCCATTATGAAAATTGGGATTATGCCACTTGTGCAGCCCAGATGGAAGCCTATGGTTTATCGATGACGCAAGAGCAGTATGATCAGCTGCTGTATACACCATGTGCTTTTGAGCCTTATTACGTCGGTTATGAAGAGATTGCTTTGTATCGATCTCAAGCGAAAGAAAAAGCCGGAGAGGATTTTTCGGAACTCGATTTCCACACCGTTTTATTGGAAGCGGGTGCCGCCAGTTTTGATGTGATTCAAAGACACATGGATTCTTATATCGGAGCCTAAGCAGCCGTTTGGCTGCTTTTTTTTCATTAAAAAAGGAGTCAAGATTTTGACTCCTGAGGGGCTTTAATCGAAATGAACTTGCGGGGCATCTTGGGCTTCTTCTGTGGCTTCATAAGGATCGATCGACGCAAAGCCCATCATTCCTGCAATCAGATTGTTGGGAAACTTACGAATGGTCGTATTGTATTCCTGCACCGCTTCATTATATTCTTCACGCGCGACACTAAGACGGTTTTCAATGCCTTCTACGCTGGTCATAAAATCTGACATCAATTGAGTGCTGCCTAATTCAGGATAGGCTTCGATTGCAATGCGGATATCATCTAAGAGCTGCGAGGATGCCTGGTCCGCTTGTTCAAGTTCACTGGCTGAAGCGTTGGAATCGATGGTCATATTGCCATCTTCATCGATCGATACTCCCTCCATGCCGCTGCGCAAAGCCGTGATCTCTTTATAGACTTCACTTTCATGGTCCATGGACCCTTGGACACTGGGCATCAGTTCATTGATCTTATCCAGACGAGACTGTAAGGAACTCTGAATATTTGCTTCTTTTGTCGATACATTTTCTTCTAAGGAGACCATGTTGTTGTAGGGAGCGACAAATAAACCGCCAATCAAAACAGCGACAACAGCGACGATGATCAGGGCAATGCCCCATTTTGGAAATTTTTTATTCTGCATTCTTAAATCCTCTTTTCTATTTCTTTACCAGCTTCCGCCAGCTCCTCCGCCGCGGCTGGACCCGCCGCCTCCGCCATGGAAGCCGCCCCATCCACCCGAATGAGGGAAGCCGCCCATAAATCGTCTTTTTCGCCCGGATGACAAAAGCGATCCCCACAACAAGGCTTCTAAAACCGGATCGTCCTCTTGCGATGAGGATGCGTGATTTTTACGGACGACAACGTTGATATAGTCTTTGTGGGATGATTCTAATCTTTGTAAAAAGATCTTTGTCCTTCCCACTTTATGGGCTTGGATCTTACCGGAAGGTTCTACACTGACAATACGAGAATCTTGGCTGGAAATCAAGATATTCTCTTCGGAAAAGTCGTAGCCGGCAACACGAAGTTCTCTTGTTTCCCCTGGCTGCAAGATGATCGTAGAAGAAGGCTGGATCCGTCTTTGATAGGCCACAAAGGCCATCAAGACCAAGATCAGGCCAATCGGGATCAGGATGGTCCAGTCGATGGCTGTTTCCGAAGCATTTTGATTCTCGGACGTTTTCAAGCTGCCTTCCTCGATCCCGGATTCAATCGTTTTGATCGTATGGATATATAAAGATCGTATGCCTTCGGTATAGTTTTCTTCTTGGAATGAGGGCACGAGATAATCGGTTTGGAGATGCTGGCTGGTGATGTCGGTCAAGACACCTTCTAAACCGCGGCCCACTTCCATATAACGCAGACGATCTTCGATGCTGGCGACAAAAAGAACACCGTTATCGAGATCTTCATCTCCTAATTCATAGTGTTTAAAGGTTTCGTAGGCTACTTTTCGGATATCGGGATTGTCTAAGCGAGTCTCAATATTAAAAATAACCTGACTTCCTGTTTCTTTTTCAAAGCGGGCTCCCATTTCATTGAGCTCCTGTTCGACATCGTCATCGATCACATCCGCATGATCGTTGATGTAATTATCGATGGATAAGATCGATTCCTGAGCTTGGATTGTAACAGTACTCCAAGAGAATAGAAAAAGAGGAATCGATAAGAGTATGTTTTGTATCTTCATCATGTCTGTCCTTCTGCCTGGATTATATCATAGAAACAGAGGGTGAAAAAACCGGTCTAAAACGCTTATTTTTTGCCTTTGCCTTAGATTGATTCTTAGATTCAGTTATGGTAAACTTTATATGTTTCGCTAGGAGGTATGATGAATTCCTATTATCAGTCTTTCTTTGAGGAAATCAAAAAGAAGATCGAAGGAAATCAGTATCAGGAAGCGTACGATATGATTCATCAGGAGATCGCTCTTCCTTATGTGCCTAAGGATTGTTTAGAGCTCTTGGAAACGTATCAGGAAATGTGCCGGGATCACTTGCGTTTGTCGACATCCTCGATGGATGCGGGAAAAATCATCTGCTGGATCCACGGGAGTCCTTCGCAGCAGGAAAACGCAGTTCCTTATTTACGTTCACTGAATCTTCGCCAATATTTGGACGAGGTACAAGATCTTTTGAATTCTAAGATCTGTCAGGAACGCAAGGGGGAATTGATCGAGTATTTGATGGAACAAAAGATCGATGCGCCGTTTACGATAGAAAAGGGTGGTTTAGAGATCCAATTTGTTCCCAGTGTGATCTTGCCTGTCGAAGAAGACCAGGGAATCCAGGCGGTCACGCAATATTTTGAAGATTGGTTTTCCAATGAGGACCCCAGTTTTCAAACTTTCTGTCTGGCATTGATGGAACAGGAAGTTCTATTGCGCCGTCCGTTTGATTTGAGTGAAGAGGAGCCTCTTCCTTTGGCCAAGGCCATTGTACGTTTGGTGGCACAGGCAATGATGCGTATGGATGAATATCAATGCTTTGTACAAGCACATCAGTTAGACAAAGTTCCAGATTTGGTATTATGTATTGAAGAAAAGGAGAATTCAAATGGAAACGAAATGGACATTGAATGAGCATTCAACAGGAGAACTGGAAGTCGTAGTCGACAAAGAAAGCTGGCAGAAAGCTCAGAAGAAAGTTCTAAACAATTTGAAAAAACAGATGAACTTGAAAGGATTCCGTCAGGGACATGTTCCGGAAGCTTTGATCCGCAAACAGATCTCTAAAGCCGGTTTACATGAATTCGCAGCGGAAGAAGTTGCCAATGAAGCACTGGCAAAAGGAATCGAAGAAACCAAGATCGAATTAGTAGCTCGTCCTACGATGGAATTAAAAGAAGCCGATGATGAAAAAGCCGTCTTGGTCTTCCATTGTACGGTGATTCCGGAAGTGACATTAAAAGAATATAAAGGATTGGATATCCATAAAGAAGAAGTCAACGTAACGGATGAAGATATCGAAGAAGAAGTAAAACGGATCCAGAACCGCTATGCCGACTGGGTGGTTCGTGAAGAGGAAGAAGTTTCTCAGAATGGAGACCAGGTTGTGATCGACTATGCCGGTACGATCGACGGTGTTCCTTTCGAAGGCGGTTCTGCCGAAAACTACCCGTTGGAATTGGGTTCGAATACTTTTATTCCAGGCTTTGAAGATCAGCTTGTCGGAGTTAAGACAGGGGATGTTAAAGATGTCGTAGTGACGTTCCCGGAAGATTACAATGCGGCGGATCTGGCAGGAAAAGAAGCGGTCTTTAAATGTACAGTTCACGATGTGAAGTATAAAGAACTTCCAGAAGCAAATGATGAATTGATCCAGAAGCTGAAACGCGAAGGCGTTGATACTTTGGAAAAATTCAAAGAAGTGACAAAAGAAGATATGACAAAACGCCGTGAAGAACAGGCAGAACGTGCTTTTGAAGAAGCGTTGATCGCAAAAGTTTCAGAAGATGCCGAAGTGGAGATCCCGGAAGTGATGATTGAAAACGAGATCAATCGTTTGTTCCGCAACTTCGAAAATCAGATGAGCCAGTCTGGATTTACCGCAAAACAGTATTATGAAGCAACCGGACAGACGGAAGCGGATTTGAAAAACATGCTGAAACCAGATGCTCAGCACAATGTCAAAACGATGCTTGTCTTAGAAGCGGTTGTTAAACAGGAAGGCATCGAAGTTACAGAAGAAGATATCAATAAAGAATATGAAAACATGTCTAAGACTTACGGCATGGATGTAGATCGCATCAAACAAATCGTTTCTGCGGATAATATCCGTTATGACTTAGCGCAGCAGAAAGCGGTCGACTTGATTAAATCTTCTGTAAAATAGTATAATGAATTCACAAAAAAAGGCGCGTAGCGTCTTTTTTAAAAGTTAAAGGAGGTTTTAAAAATGAGTCAAACATATCCTTTGATTTGTACTCGGGGAGTCATACTTTTCCCGGATCAGGAAATCGTCATTGATGTAGGAAGAGAAGCTTCCTTGAAGTCAATTGAGAATGCCCAAGACAATTATGAAGATAAAGTGGTTTTAGTATCGCAGATCGATATGCAGACCAACGATCCGACTTGGGATGATATCTATAAGGTGGGAACACTTTGTGAGATCCGCCATATTCGCCGATTTGATAATTTCTTACGAATCAAATTCAAAGGCTTGGATCGTGCCCGCCTCAATCAGTGGGAAAAAGGCAGCTTGAGCGATATTGCCCAAATCGACATTTTGAACAGTTTCCGTCAAGATGAGATGGAAGAAGTGGCCTTGGTGCGCATGATCGCCAGTGAATTTGAAGAGATGGGCAATGCCGAAAAATTCTTTTCCAAAGAGCTGGTCATTGAGTTGTCCAAAGGCGTAGGGGCCGATATGCTCAGCGACAAGGCTATTCAAGTTTTCCCAATCTCTACGGAAAGAAAACAGAAATATCTGGAGACCTTAGGAATCAACGATCGTCTAGAGATGCTTTTGCAGGACATGAAAAAAGAAAAAGAAATGTCCGAAGTCGAACAAAAAATCAATCAGACGGTCAAAGAACGCATTGATCAAGGACAGAAGGATTATTATCTTCGCGAAAAGATGAATGCGATCCGTGAAGAATTGGGCGATGTCGTTGCCCAAGACCAGGATGCGGAAAAGATCCGCCAGCGTTTGGAAGAAAATCCATATCCGGACTATATCAAAAACAAGGTATTGGAAGAGCTCCGCCGTTATGAGATCTTACCGATGGCATCGGGAGAAACGGGTGTCATCAAGACATACATTGACTGGTTGATGGATCTTCCTTGGTGGCAAGAGACCAAAGATAACGAAGATCTCAACGAGGCCCAGAAGATCTTGGATGAAGATCATTATGGATTAGAAAAAGTCAAAGAGAGAATCTTGGAATATTTGGCTGTCAAACAGATGACCAATTCATTGAAAGCACCGATCTTATGCCTGGTCGGTCCTCCCGGTGTGGGGAAAACATCGCTGGCCAAGAGTGTGGCTCGTGCTTTAGATCGTCACTTTGTGAAGATCTCCTTGGGTGGTGTTCGTGATGAAGCAGAGATCCGCGGACATCGTCGAACCTATTTAGGCGCCTTGCCGGGACGTATTATTCAAGGAATGAAAAAGGCAGAAGTCATCAATCCAGTCTTCTTGATCGATGAGATCGATAAGATGGCCTCGGATTATAAAGGGGATCCTTCTTCGGCAATGTTGGAAGTGCTCGATCCGGAACAGAATTCCTTCTTCTCGGATCACTATATCGAAGAGAACTATGATCTTTCTAAAGTTCTCTTTATCGCCACCGCCAACTATCTGGAAAACATCCCGCCGGCTTTGCGTGACCGTTTAGAGATCATCGAATTAAGCAGTTATACGGATATTGAAAAAATCAATATTGCCAAAGGACATTTGTTGCCGAAACAACTGGAAGAAAATGGACTCAAACCTTCGCAGCTGAAGATCAGCGATAAAATGCTGTTGTATCTGATTCGTTATTACACGCGGGAAGCGGGTGTCCGTCAGTTGGAACGCACGATTGCCACGATTTGTCGAAAAACCGTGTTGGCAATCTTAAAAGATGGCAAACGTTCAATTTCTCTGAACAAGAAATTGGTCCATGAATGGCTGGGCAACGAAAAAGTCGACTATGGTAAAAAAGAGAAAAAAGATCAGGTGGGTACCGTAACAGGACTTGCCTATACCAGCTTCGGCGGTGACATTCTTCAAATCGAAGCCAATAAATTTGATGGTCATGGAAAATTGATCTTAACAGGTCAGCTGGGGGATGTCATGAAAGAAAGTGCCAGTATTGCTCTGGATTATATTCGCGCCCATGCCAAAGAATATCATATTGATTCCAGCGATTTTGAAAAACTGGATGTTCATGTGCATGTTCCGGAAGGAGCGGTTCCTAAGGATGGTCCAAGTGCCGGAGTTACGATGACAACCGCTTTGGTATCTTGTTTTTCCAATATTCCGGTCAAAGCCAATCTCGCGATGACAGGAGAAGTGACTTTGCGCGGCAATGTCTTGCCGATAGGCGGATTGAAAGAGAAATCTCTGGCTGCTTATCGCAGCGGTATCGATACGATCTTGATCCCGAAAGGAAATGTCAAAGATCTGGAAGACCTGCCGCAAGAAGTCAAAGACGCCGTGACCTTTATTCCGGTTTCCAATGTGAAACAAGTTTTGAGTCACGCATTGGTTCAGTAAGATGAAAGCCGAATTTGTGATCAGTGCTGCCGGTAAAGAACAATGGCCCGATTCCGCTTTGCCGGAAGTGGTCGTTGTCGGCCGAAGCAATGTCGGAAAGAGCTCGTTTATCAACGCTTTGACAAATCGGAAACGTTTGGCCTATGTCGGGAATACTCCGGGAAAAACGCGATTGATCAACTTTTTTCAGATCGATGATGCCTGGATGTTGGTGGATGTTCCCGGCTATGGATATGCCAAGATGTCCAAAGCGATGCTGAAGAAGATGGGCGAGCTGATGGAAGAGTATTTTTCCGGGCGCAAGGTCTTAGCTTTGGCCATTCAACTGGTCGATGCCCGTCATGATCCTACGCATGATGATATGGATATGATCGAGTATTTTAAGGCTTTAGGGATTCCGATCTTATTGGTGGCTACCAAGATCGATAAAGTTCCTAAGACCAAACGCATCAAAGCCCTTAAAAATTTATCGTCCAAACTGCAGCTGCCTCTTTCTGAAATCTATGGCATCAGCAGCACTGAAAAGCTTGGTTTAGACGAAGTTTATCAGGCGATCCAAAAGAAAATTTTATAAGGTCCTCTGCCAGGAGGGCCTTTTTTTTGTGGAGTTCTTGTGTTACACTTTAACTATGTTTTTTTAAAAACAAAAGGAGATCAACATGAGCGGATTTTTTGGTGTAGCTTCAAAAAAGAGTTGTGTTTTAGATTTGTTTTTTGGGACGGACTATCATTCTCATCTAGGAACGAGACGTGCCGGGATGACGACTTATGGCCAAACGGGTTTCAGCCGTGCGATCCATAATATCGAAAACAGTCCTTTCCGTACGAAATTTGATAAAGATTTGGAGCAGTTTGAGGGAAATCTTGGCATTGGATGTATTTCTGATTTCGAGGCCCAGCCGTTGCTGGTGCATTCTCATTTAGGCAGTTTTGCCTTGACGACGGTCGGTCGCATCAACAATCTGGATGATTTAAAAGAACTGTGTTTCAAAAATGGAATGACTCATTTTTTTGAGATGAGTTCAGGCGGGATCAACCCTACGGAACTGATTGCGGCTTTGATCAATCAAAAAGCGAGCATCCTGGAAGGAATCCAGTATGTTCAAGAAGTTGTCGATGGCAGTATGAGCCTTCTGATCTTGACACCGACAGGCATCTATTGTGCCCGTGATAAAGTGGGTCGTACCCCGATCATTATCGGTGAAAAAGATACAGGATATTGTGCTACGTTTGAAAGCAGTGCCTTCTTGAATCTGGGATACCATCATTATAAAGATCTGGGTCCAGCCGAGATCGTCTTTATGTCGCCGGAAGGTGTCGAAGTCTTGCAGGAACCTGGAGAAACGATGAAGATCTGTTCTTTCCTGTGGGTTTATTATGGCTATCCTACCAGCACATACGAAGGAATCAATGTTGAATGTATGCGAAATCGTTGCGGAGAGATCTTGTCCACACGCGATGACCATACCGATATCGACAGTGTAGCGGGTGTCCCTGACAGCGGCATTGCCCACGCAGTCGGCTATTCTAATGCGACGAAGATCCCGTTCTCTCGTCCTTTTATCAAGTATACGCCGACTTGGCCAAGAAGCTTTATGCCAACGAGCCAGGCACAGCGCAATATGATCGCAAAAATGAAGCTGATCCCGGTACAGGAACTGATCAAAGATAAACGCCTGTTACTGATCGATGATTCGATCGTGCGAGGAACCCAATTAGGGGAAACAACGGATTTCCTGTATCAGTCCGGTGCCAAGGAAGTGCATGTTCGTCCGGCTTGTCCGCCGATCCTCTTTGGCTGTAAATATTTGAACTTCTCACGTTCCAGTTCCGAAATGGATCTGATCACGCGCCGTGTGATCAAAGATCTGGAAGGAGAGAATGTCAGTGAAGAGATCTTAAAAGAATATGCCGATCCGGATAGTGAAAGATATCAGAAGATGTGCGAAGAGATCCGTCGCCGTTCGAAATTTACGACCCTCCGTTATCATCGTCTTGATGATATGATCGAGTCGATCGGCTTGCCGAAATGTAAGCTTTGTACCTATTGTTGGGACGGTGAGGAGTAATGGATCCCATTTTGGATCGCTGCAGTATTCGTCAATTTAAAGACCAAAAACTCACTGAAGAAGAGATCCAAGCTTTATTGAGAGCAGGATTCAGCGCCCCTTCGGCCAGAAATCTTCAGCCTTGGGTCTTTGTCGTGATCGAAGATCCTGCAAAGATCCAGGCTCTTCGGGACTTTTCTCCTTATGCCGGTCCTTTGGAAACAGCCCCTTTGGCAATCTTGATCTGTGCGGATCAAAACCACAATCCCAGCTTAGATTATTGTCAGCAGGATTGTGCGGCCGCTACCGAAAACATCTTGATCCAGGCCAAAGCGATGGGGTTAGGCAGCTGCTGGTTAGGAGGATATCCTAATCTCGACCGTATTGAGAAAATCCGAGATTTGATTGATTTACCATCTTCACTGATGCCGCTTTGGGTGCTTGCCATCGGGCATCCGGGGGAAGAAGGATCGATCAAAAACAAATGGAATGATAAAAAAATAATAAGGCTTTAACGGCCTTATTATTTTTTTGTGGATAAAAGATAATATTCGGTATAGATCTTCAACACAACACTGGAAAGAACATTACACATCAGTTCTTCTTCTTTGGAACGGTAACGGGGGTTTAATTCATTCAGATTTCCTTTTTCCATCACTTCGTGTAAATAGATTTCAAGATAGGAAGAAAATTTGTCATAAGCTTCCACATAATTGGAGTTCTGCATGCGGCTTTGGACTTCGATCAATTGCGCGATCTCGGTTAGAGTAAAGACACGTTTTAAGATACAGACCACGATCAAATAAGCCATATGCTTGGCGTGATAATGTTTTTTGATCGGCGGTTCCAGGATACTGTGCTTGACATAGTTGTTGACCATGCTGTTGGTCAGGATCTTTTCTTCTTGAAAATAAAGAGGTTCCAGATATTTTGTGATACAGGCGATCAATTGATCCATGTAGAGTTCAAAATCCGGCAGATCACTCCATCTAGGGCAAGAAAAGTGAAGCAGTTCTTCTTTGATTTGTTGTACTGTTTTCATGGTATAAGTTTAACATAAAGATAAAAACCAATCAAACTAGATTTTAAAACTAGATGTATTGACTTTGAAAACTCTTAATGATACTTTAGTAATAGAGAAAAACGAGGAGGATATCGAATGTTACAGATCGTTACGGATTCATCGACTCTTTATTCCATTCGTGAAGGGGAAGAAAAGGGAATCACCGTGTGTCCGCTCCATGTTAATATTGATGGAAAAAGTTACCGGGATTTTGAAGATCTCACAAGTACGAAGTTATTGAAGCTGATTCAGGAAAAGAAAGTGCCCAGCACATCGCAGCCTTCCATTGGCGAAAAGATCGACACCTATAATCGACTTTCTCAAGAAGGCGATGTCTTAGATATCACGATGGCCCAAGGCTTAAGCGGAACTTATGATAATGCGCTGCTCGCCAAAAGCCAATGTGATCATCCAGAAAGGATCCATGTTCTAAATTCAAAGACACTGTGCGGTCCGCATCGTTCTTTGGTCGATCGCGCAATCAAGATGAAAGAAGAAGGCGCTTCCTTAGAAGAAATCGAGGCAGAACTAGAAAATGCCCGAGAGACCGATCTTTCTTTTTTGATTCCTTTTGATTTTCAATTTTTATTGCGAGGAGGGCGTGTTCGCCAGATTGAAGCAGGATTGGGAGGCTTATTAAAACTGATCCCGGTGATGAAGCGTCAAGAGGATGGTACCGTTCTAGTGAAATTTACCGTAACGCGGACGTTCAAAAAAGCACTGCGTTCGATTTTGGAAGAATTAGATAAACACAACGTGACCGATGCATATACTTTCTATATTACGCATGCTTTTAATGATGAACTGGCTTTTGAGGCCCAAAAAATGCTGCGGGAAAAATATCCGGAAGCCAAGATCGTTATCTATCCTTTGTCTCCGACCTTTATTACTCAGGGAGGACCTGGCTGTATCGCTATTCAAACGATCAAGATCTAAAAAAATAGACCCGGGAATCATAGAGATTCTCGGATCTTTTGTATTTGTGCCAGCCACAGATCACGGCAGGCATCACTTGGCATTCGCCAGTCTCCTCGAGGCGAGAAGCATATCGAGCCCACTTTGACACCGTCGGGCATACAGTTTCTTTTGAATTGTTGCGTAAAGAAACGCGAATAAAAAGTTTCTAAAGCGGTTAAGATCGTTTCTTGATTAGTGCCGGAAAACGCAATCTGACAAAGAGCAAAGATCTTTTCCGGAGACTCATGGAATCGCAGCATATGATACAAGAAGAAGTCATGCAGATCATAGGAACCCAGCACTTCTTCGGTTTTTTGTGCGATCTTTCCATCGGGATCCGGCGGTAAGAGTTCGGGGGAGACCGGAGTCTCACAAATATCGATCAAAACCCGATACAGATCTTCCTGTCCCTCTTTTTGCGCCTGTAAGGCTGCACTTTCTACGATGTAGCGAACCAGTGTTTTCGGGACACTGACATTGACGGCATACATACTCATGTGATCCCCGTTATAAGTACACCAGCCTAAGGCCAATTCACTTAGATCTCCCGTTCCTACGACAAAGCCGTTGTATTGATTGGCAAGATCCATTAAGATCATCGTTCGCTGGCGTGCTTGGGAGTTTTCGTATGTGATATCGTGTTTCTGCGGATCTTGATGGATGTCGCTGAAATGCATGTTTACGCTAGGTACGATACTGATCTCTTCACTGGAAACATGCAAAAGATCCATTAACGTGTGGGAATTGGATTTTGTACGTTTGGTCGTTCCAAAACCAGGCATGGTGATCGCATGGATCCCTTTGGGATCCAGCCCCAGCATTTCAAAAGCTTTATGACAGACCAACAAAGCTAAAGTGGAATCCAATCCGCCGCTGATTCCCAATACGACACTGGAGCCATGGATCTTTTTAAGACGGGTCGC
>NZ_CALVBG010000027.1 GCF_944325745.1 uncultured Faecalicoccus sp.
GTTATTAGGTTCGCAGAGTGCTAAGAATGTAATGATCATTTCTTCCAAGTGGGAAGAGATTCAAGCGTATTTGATGGATACCTTGTCTCGTGGTGTGACGGTCTTAAGCGGAAAAGGCGGCTATACTTCGCAAGAGCGTCCGGTCCTGATGTGTGTCTTGTCCCGGAAAGAATATCCCATGGTAGAGCAGGAGATCAATCGGATCGACCCGGCGGCTTTTATGGTTGTCAGCGATGTCAACGAGATCCATGGTTCAGGCTTTACTTTTGAAGATGGAACGATCAACCGGAATGTGTGGTAAAAAAAGAACTCTCCTTAAGAGAGCTCAAACATGCCTGTATATAATTGATAGTACATGCCTTTTTGTTTGATCAGATCGGCATGACTGCCTCTTTCTTTGATCATGCCATGATCCAAAACGATGATCACATCGGCATTGCGGACCGTGGACAGACGGTGAGCAATCACAAAAACCGTTCGTCCTTCCATCAGCTGGTCCATGCCTTTCTCGATCAGCTTTTCGGTATGGGTATCGACCGAACTGGTTGCTTCATCCAAAATCAAGACCGGAGGATCGGCTACGGCTGCCCGGGCAATGGCAAGAAGCTGCCTTTGGCCGGCCGACAGGTTCTGACCATCGTTGTGCACTTTTGTCTGATACCCTTGGGGAAGACGGCGGATAAAAGAGTCTGCATTGGCAAGTTTTGCGGCCTGGATGCATTCATCATCGGTGGCTTCTAAATTTCCAAAACGGATATTGTCTAATATCGATCCCGTAAACAGATGGGTATCTTGAAGAACGATTCCTAAAGAACGACGCAAGTCGTCTTTTTTTATGAGCTTGATATCGATACCGTCGTAGGTGATCGAACCTTTCTGAATATCATAGAAACGATTGATCAGATTGGTGATCGTGGTTTTACCGGCCCCGGTGGCCCCGACAAAGGCCACTTTTTGTCCCGGTTTGGCAAATAACGAAACATCATGAAGGATCTTTTTCTTGGCATCGTAGCTGAAGTCAACATCGTGGAAACGAACATCACCCTTGAGCTGGACATATTCCACACCTTCTGGACGCGGATGCCTCCATGCCCAAAGTCCGGTGTTTTCGTGCGTTTCGATCACGTTTCCATCTTGGATCTGCACATTGACCAAGGTGACTTTTCCTTCGTCGACTTCCGGGGCAACATCCATGAGCGCAAAGATCCTTTCTGCTCCGGCCAGAGAACTCAGCAGCAAGTTCATCTGTAAAGTAAACTGATTGATAGGCATCGCCGCCTGACGAACAAAGATCAGATAGCTGGCCAGGGAACCGACATCCATTTGCCCTTGTAAGACCAAATATCCGCCTAAAACAGAGACAACGGCATAATTGACAAACGAAAGAGAGACGACCGTGGGAACGATTCTTTGCGAATAGCCTAAAGCATTGGCGCTGCTCGACTGCAGATCCGCATTGTGCTTTTCAAACTGTTGTTGGTTTTCTTTTTCGTGATTGAAGACTTTCACGACTTTTTGGGCGGTGATCATCTCTTCGCAAAATCCGTTGATGGCGCCGATGTTTTGTTGTTGAGAAGAGAAATAAGTCTTGCTTTTTGAGCTCGAATAACGAATATAGAAAAACATGATCAAATAAAAGATCAAAACGATGCAGCTTAATCTCCAGCTTAACACAAATAATAAAATCAAGGTCCCAACCACCTGAATGAAGCTTTGGATCATCATCGCAAAAGAGTTGTTCAAGGCATCGGATACCGTGTCGACATCGTTTGTAAAGCGCGACATCAATTCTCCATGGGAGTGGGTATCAAAAAAGGAAAGCGGAAGCTTCTGCATCACATGGAACAGATCATGACGAATATCTTTGATGACCTTTTGGGCGGCAACGGCCATACATTGGGTATATCCTAAAGCTGCCAAAACCCCGATCAGAAAGATCACGGCCATGATCAAGATCTGGATATAAGCTTGTTCCAGACCTTGAGAGAGAACTTGATTGACCGCCGGCCGAATCATGTAGGTTCCAAACAGATTTCCTAAGGCGGACAAGGCCACCAGCAGTCCTACAAAGATGAATAAGATCGCATGGTTTCCCATATAGTGGATCAAATTGCGAATCGTCTGTCCTAGATTCTGGGGTCTCATAAGCTGGCTCCTTTCTGTTGGGATTCATATAGTCCGCGATAGAAAGAGGAGGTCTGCATCAAAGAATCGTGATTTCCTATCGCACTGATCTTTCCGTCTTCCAAGATCAGGATCTGATCACAATGGATCACCGAGCTGACGCGCTGGGCAATCAAGATCTGGGTCAGTCCCTGGATCGAGCGCAAGGCGCTGCGGATCGAATGATCTGTATGGGTGTCGACAGCACTGGTCGAATCATCTAAGATCAAGATTCGCGGTTTTTTCAAAAGAGCCCGGGCGATACAGAGGCGCTGCCTTTGACCGCCGGAAACATTGGTGCCGCCTTGTTCAATGTACGTATCGTATCCTTTCGGGAATTTTTGGATAAATTCATCGGCGCAGGCAATTTCACAAGCCTTCCGGATCTCTTCATCCGAAGCGTCGGGATCACCCCAGCGCATGTTTTCTTTGATTGTCCCCGAAAACAAGGTATTATTCTGCAAGACCATCGCTACTTGATCACGCAAAGAAACCAGATCCATATCGCGGACATCGACATGACCGATCTTGATGCTTCCTTCGTTGACGTCATACAAACGAGGAATCAGTTGGACCAGACTGGATTTTGCGCTTCCCGTAGCTCCTAATATTCCCACCGTACTTCCTGCGGGAATATGCCAGGTAATATCGGATAACACATATTCTTTGGCATCGGGATGATATTTGAAGTAGACATGGTTAAAATCCACCGAATTATCTTTGGGCGTCAAGGGGATCTTTCCGGAACGCAAGGTCACAGGTTCTTCGATCACTTCGGCGATGCGGTTGCAGGAGGCGATGGAACGGGTGATCAACAAAAAGACGTTCGAGATCATCATCAGAGAATTCATGATCTGTAAAACATAGCTTAACACGCCCGTGAGCTCTCCTACCTGCATGTTTCCATCGACGATCATATTTACTCCCAACAACATCAATCCGACAATGGCCATATACATGGTCATTTGAAAGGCAGGTGTATTAAAGGAAGCAAAATGAAAGGTGTTTTGGGTAATGTCGGCCAGATCGTTATTGACTTGGGCAAACTGTTCTTCTTCGTATTCGTCACGAACAAACGCTTTGACCGCACGAATGGCGGTCAGGTTTTCCTGAATCAGAAGGTTGACTCGGTCTACGGCTTGCTGGAGGGTGCGATACATCGGAGCGATCTTTCTAACGATCAAAAACAAGATCACGCCCAGGATCGGTGTGGTGAACAAAAAGATGACCGCAAGCCGGGCATTGATGATAAAGGACATTACTAAACCTAGGATCAAAATGATCGGACCTCGTGCAAAGGGTCGGATCCCGTTGATCAATGCGTTTTGGATCACAGTGATATCGCTGGTCAAGCGGGTGATCAAAGAGGCGGTCTCAAAATGATCAAGATTTGAAAATGCGTATTCCTGGATCTTTTCATATTCGATCGAACGCAGCCGCTGGCAAAACAGAGAGATCGCTTTGGCGGCACATTTGGCATACCAGATCCCAAAGAGCAAAGAAAGGATGGCACAAAGAATCATCTGCAAGCCTTTTTCTAAGAAAATGGAAGGATCTTGCTGCGCGATCCCGACATCGATGATCTCACTCATCAATAAGGGGATGATCACTTCAAAAGAAGTTTCGATGGCGACAAAGAGGATCGATAAGACAAAATATAAACGAACGCCTTTTGAATAGCGGAACAATATTTTTAAAGATGACATATTTTCACTCCTGCTTGTCATTATACACCCAAACAGAAGACGGAACAAAAACACAAAAAGGGGATAATTTCGAATAAATCAACCTTTTCCTAAGCCATAGGAAATCAACTTCTGTCATTTGGACCAGGTCTTCTTTATAATCTAGTAGGAGGAGATTTTAATGAAGGTACTATTTTTAGATTATGATGGCACATTGAGAGTCCCGAATACCGATCAGGTCTCAAAAGAATCCATCACTTCTTTAGATACGATTCGTAAAAGAGGAAATTTAGCGTTTATCAATACAGGACGCTGTTATTATTCGATTGGTAATCAGGTAGAACACCTGCCTATTGATGGCTTGATTTGCGGCTGCGGTACTTATATACGCTATCACGATACAGTGCTTTATGAAGTAAAGGCGAATGCGATCCAAAAAGAAAAAGTCGTGCACGCTTTAAGACAATATCAGGTTGATGCGTTTTTAGAAGGCCATGCAGGTCTTTTTATGGATCAGCGATATTCGGATTATACGAACCGGGTCGTGGCCTTATTTGAAAAACAAGGCGTGTATATGCGACCTGTGAACGCGGATGATTTTGAGTTTTCAAAAATGAGCTTATATTATAAAAGTGAAGAACAGAAAAGGAATTTTGAAAAAGCTCTGCAGAAAGATTTTGATTTTATTACCTTCCCGAATTTGAAAGCAGAGGCTGTATTGCGTCATCATTCCAAAGCGACGGGGATGAAAAAGATTTTGAATGAACTCCATCTTCCCATGGAATCCAGCATTGCGTTTGGAGACAGCGATAATGATGAAGATATGTTGAAGGCCGCTCACTGTAGTGTGCTGATAGGAGACAATGCGCCCCATTTAAGCGAATGGGCCACCATTAAAGCTCCTTCTGCGGATGACGAAGGCATTACTTGGGCTTTACAGAAGATGAACTTATTAGATTGACCATGGATCCCATGGTCTTTTTTAGAAAAGAGATTGTTCACAAAATCGATAATAATAGATTTTGTGTGGAAGAGATGAACGAAAGAAGAATGACATAAAAACCGCCGTTGATGGGATGGACTCCGGATTGTAAGTACCCGGTCGTTTATGCGGAAAGAGGAAGAGGCGTGTATCACATCAAAACGGATCTAAATCATCAAAAAGAATTCAATGATTTTGTCAATGAATACATTCTCTCCAGTGATGAACATGCGAATAAATTAGGATTGAATATCCAGGATAAAGAATTTGGGGTCATGCAGCTTAGAAATCAGAGACTGGTTGATGAAGAGGGAAAACTTGTTTTTGAGTTTTCTTTGAATTATCCGGCAATAATCACAAATGAAGAAATTTGTCGACAGATCCGATCGAAACTGTCTCCGTGTCTAGAGCTTGTATGTACCAGTAATTATGATCCGGTCCGATTTGAAAAAGATTGTTTTTTATGCCAGACTTTAAAAGAAACATATGAAAAAATAACAGGATTGGATGGGACGCCGGTAACGACCACAGGAGGGACCTATGCGAAGATCATGCCTCACATCGTGCCTTTTAGCCCTAGTTTTCCTGGACAGAAAGGAATCGGTCATAACCCGAATGAATGGATGGATCGCGATGATTTGATTACAAACGCGAAGATCTACGCCTTAAGTATATTGGGGGTTGCCAATGGATAATAGTATGAATCAGGTAGAAATTTGTTGCGGAAGTTATCAGGATGCTATAGCAGCTTATCGAGGCGGGGCTAAACGCGTTGAATTGAATAGTGCCTTGAGTGTAGGTGGTTTGTCGCCCAGTCTAATTGCGTTGCGACGAATCAAACGAGAAACGGATCTCAAGGTCATCTGTATGGTTCGTCCACGGGCAGCCGGGTTTCATTATGATGCTGTTGAAGCAGAACTGATGTTGGAAGAGGCACGATTATTTTTAGAAAATGGTGCTGATGGGATTGCGTTTGGATTCTTGAGCGAAGATGGAAAAGTCGATCGCGAGAACACCCAAAGAATGGTTACATTGATTCATTCTTACAAAAAGGAAGCTGTTTTTCATCGTGCTATTGATGTGACGCCCGATATCGATGCCGCCATGAAGATCTTAGTAGAACTGAAAGTGGATCGAGTGTTGACGAGTGGACAAAGAGCCAAGGCGATGGAAGGAATCGCATGCATTGAACATCTTCAAAAGACATATGGAAAGCAGATCGAAATCTTGCCAGGAAGTGGAATGAATGCTTCTAATGCGAAAGAGATGATTGAAACGACAGGGGTTCATCAAATTCATTCTTCTTGCAAAGATTATAGAGAAGACAGGACCACTTTTTCTGAATATGTCAGTTATGCTTACCTTTCTCAACCGCATGAAATGGATTATGATGTGGTAGAAGAAAGCTTGGTCCGAAAACTTGTACAAAGTGTGAATTCATAAAAAAGGCTTGGGAATCAAGCCTTTTTTAGTGCGAAACGATAAATGGAATCTTGATTTAAATCATAGGCATGAAGATCGATGGAAGAGATCTCATAGTTTTCATATGTTTTATAATAGTAGATTCCTTTAGAAGCATTGATGCAGCTGGAATAGATCGTATAATCCATCGTGTTGTGTTCAGTCAGGACGCTTCCTTTGATCATTTGGACCTGATCGAGTACGCGGAAGAATTGTTGTACGTTGTCTTTTTCGCTTCCATCCGAATAAAGGTTTTGTTTCAAAAAAGCAGTATGGACAAAACGCGAAGGACTTGAAGCATCTCCCGGCAACCCGAGAGCGCCCATGCCGTTGGCATAAGGATGCAATGAAAGATTGTCGCTAAAGCGATTGTCTGGATAGTCTTTTGTCAGATTTAAATACTGCACAAGATTCATTTGATGGAAACTAAATTCCGGATTGTTGGTCAATACTCCAATGGGGTTATCATAGATTTTGAGGCCCTCTTTAACGGATTCGATCACGACACATTCTTCTTTATCCGCAAGGATCCAGTGCAATGGAGAATTTGGCACCTGAGGGCGAAAGGCGGTATCGATGATATTGGCATTGTTTAACAGCATTCGGGCATCTTGTACACTGTGGCATTGACCCAGGATCCAGGGAATGATCTCAAATGAAGCAATGTTTGTTTTATCCTTTTGGATCTTATGGTAAACGGCATTGCCGGTAAACTGTAAGCCGGCCATCCCCAGACCTTTTTCATTGACGGCTTCGGCATATAGAGGAGTTTGGTCGATGATCGTAGCCATCCCAATGGTAGCCAGATGAGTATTGAGCGTTGGTTCTTCCACAAAAGAAAGCGGAAAATTCCGCGGTGTGATCACGACTTCTTCTCCAAAGGAGCAATCCAGATCCAGATTTCTTCCAAAATAGAAATCATGATTCAAATAAGTGAAACTTGTACACATATGCAGACCTCCTTTGATCTTTACCAGATGTACATATTTTTGGCAGGACGAGTATAATTCTTTTCTAACATCGCGACATGGGACAAGAATGCCGGATCCTGAAAAGATTTGGCATGATGTTCGCAAATTTGGATGCAGCGCTGACATTTGATGCACGTACCAGGGGTTTGCGAGCAGTCGAGAAGGTCGATGGCTTCCATAGGGCACAAGGCGGCACAGCGTCCGCAGTTGGTACAAAGTGCCGGGTCCGTGACTGGCTTGGCCTTTAAAAAGTTTACCGGCTTTCCATCAAGTCCTTTCGGAATATAATAGGGGGCGTGAGGATCTCCCGGGAGTTGAACTTGTTCTACCGTTTCCACAAAACGAAATTTATTGCGAACATGACGCACAAAGTTTTTGATGTCGACGGCATCCAAAGGATCGGGTCGGCCAGCGCCTAAGGTTTTAGAAAACGCATGCGGACAGACCGCCGCAAGACCGGCAATCGAAAGAAATCCATTTTGTGATAATACATAGCCTAGTTCAGCCAGGGAATTGTCAAAGCTGCGATTGCCAAAGGTAACGGCAGGAATCAGCCAAGTGTCGGACCCATGGATTTTATCTTGAAGAAAAGGTAGAATCTTGTTAGGGAGCTTTCCTGCATAAGTAGGCATTCCCAGGATCACCAGATCACCAGATCGAAACTGTAACGGTTTAGATTTCGCGTTGATCAAAGTGATATCGATGGCTTTCCAGGGAGTGCGTAAAGCGCCGGCAAGTTGTCGGCCCACATCTTTAACGAGCTTTTCGGTATTTCCTGTTGGACTCCAGAAGACGGAGTAGATCATATGTGGTTTCATAATTTCATTATAGGCGAAATCAATCAAAAGGAAAGGAGAATGCTTGATGCGTCTATCCGTGATCAGCGATCAGATCAGTCTTGATGAAGAAAAAGCTTTTTCACAAATTCAGAAAGAAGGATATAAAGAAGTAGAACTTCACGATGTCTTTGGCCATTCCATCGAAGAATGTACACCGGATGAAGTAAAACGATTAAAAAAACTGTTGGATAAATATGGTTTGCGAGTTTCAAATCTGGCGTCCACGCTCTTCTTTTTGTGTCCATTATTTCCGGATGATCAAGTATCCTTGTTCAATCCAACTTTTTATAGCATTGAAGGGAATGTAGAAAGGCATCTCGTATATTTGAAAAATACCTGTCGCATTGCTCAGGAATTAGATTGCCCTACGATCCGCATCTTTCCGTTCCGGTGGCCGGATAATCGCAAAGGGCCTTTTGGAACCAAAGAAGATCTGGATCGAATCTGTGAAAATATCTCTAAAGCAATCGAAATCGCCAGACAAGAGGACCGTGTTTTAGTTTTGGAAAATTGTCCGTATTCGCATTTGCCCAAAGGACAGATGACCTTGGAGGTTGTGCGGAGACTAGAAGATCCGCATTTACAGTTATTGTGGGATCCGGCCAACTCTTATCGTGCGATCCGTGAAAATGTTCCGCAAGATTATCAGGGATGGAGTCTGGATGATGAATTAGAAGCTCTTTATCCATATATCGGGCACATCCATTTAAAGGATTATCATTATGATGAACGTTTCCCCAAGCCCTTTCTTCATAAAGCTTTGGGAGAGGGAGATATTGATTATGAGGGCTTGTTGCCAAAGCTTCATAAGAAAGGTTATGATAAAAGTCTTTCTTTAGAACCGGAAGTGGAACTGGATCTGACATTATTGAGCATGCGTCGGTTAAAGGCATTCTTCCAGTGAGATGCTATCCAAATCATGGGTTTTTTGTTAAGATAATACTATGAATAAAAAACACATCGTTGCGATACTCAGCGTATTAGTGATCGTTTCTCTATCTATTACAGCTTATACAGGCTATCAAATTTATTCTCAGCCGGAAAAACGGGATGAAGAGATCACGGGATTGAATCAAACTAAAAAGAAAGAAGTAGAACCAAAGACTTCTTCCTTTACATTTGCCGGTGTAGGGGATAATTTGATCCATGATGCGATTTATTTAGAGTATCTGAATGGGAATACAAATTTTGACTTTAACCAAGATTATGCTTTGATGAAACAGTATATTGAACCAGTGGACCTGGCTTATATCAATCAGGAGACGGTTTGTGCCGGAGAAGAGTTTGGATTGAGCAACTATCCGACTTTTAATGGCCCTACGCAAATCTTGGATGCGACATTCAACACGGGATTTGATTGGTTTGCGGCAAGCAGTAATCACAGTTTGGATGTAGGAGCCGAAGGATTGATTGCGGAGTTAAATTATATTCATGAACGGTATCCGGACGTTTCCATTACTGGTGCTTATCGCACACAAGAAGAATCCGAGAAATATGTAGTTCGCGAAGTCAATGGCATCAAAGTCGGGCTTTTAGGATATACGTATGGGACCAATGGAGTCCCTTTGCCGGAAGATAAACCTTGGATCCTAGACTTGATCGATGAAGAAAAGATCAAAAATGATGTTCAAGAGATCTCCCAGATCAGTGATGTACAGATTGTTTCGATGCACTGGGGAACAGAGTATAATACAGAGATCGAACCGGATCAGGAAGAACTTGCGAAAAAGATGAATGAGTGGGGCGTAGAAGTAATTATCGGGACTCATCCGCATGTGATCAAGCCGGCAGAGATCATCAAAGGAGAAGATCAGGATACTTTGTGTTATTACTCGCTCGGTAACTTTTTGAGTGCTCAAGATACCAATGATCGCATGGTCGGAGGCATGGCCAGCTTTACTTTGAATTACGATTTTACAAATAAAGAGACCACATTTGAAAATGTAGAATTTACTCCGACAATCACTTATTTCGAGCCTAATTTTGCGAATTTTAAAACAATGACCATCCATGAATATGATAACAATTATGCATCGAATCATTATGTGACGGCACTAGGTTATGATATGTCTAAAGAATGGATCCAGAATTACGTAAAAGAAATTGTGGGAGAACCAGAAGGAATCGAGGTTGTCTTAGAATAATGAATCAAAAAACAATTGCGGAAAACCGTAAGGCCCGGCATGAATATGAATTGTTTGACCGTTATGAAGCGGGGTTAGCGTTAAAAGGAACGGAAATCAAAAGCATCCGCAAGGGGAAGGTCCAGCTCAAGGATGCTTATATCAGTTTTTATGGCAATGAAGCTTATATCAAAGGGATGCATATTTCACCTTATGAATTTGGAAACATCTTTAATCACGAAGAAACAAGAGATCGCAAATTGCTTCTACATAAAAGCGAGATTCGAAAATTAGAACAGGCGGCCCGCCTAAAAGGCTATACAGTTGTGCCGACGCGAATCTATCTTTCTAAAGGATTGGCAAAATTGGAGATTGCCTTGGCAAAAGGGAAGAATCTTCATGATAAAAGAGAGTCTCAGAAGAAAAAAGATGCTCAAAAAGAGATCCAGAAAGCCTTGAAGAATCAGTATTAGTACGTTATAATGACGTACTCTGGGGGTGTTTTTGGCATTCGATGAGTAAATGTTTGGATAGAACCACAGCCACGAAGGTCACGTGTAATAACCACTTAAATTTAAACGCTAAAACAAAAATTGCTAACGTATTTGGTGTAAACCAGAACGTTGCTTTCGCTGCCTAATCTTAGCCTACGTTTGGCTCGCAGCCCCGATAGTCTGAGTTCGCTTTCTTATCAGATATCGCTGGATTCATAAAGAAGATAAGATGAAGTATTGATCCGCTGCTTCATACGAAAACTTTAGGATCACCTCTTATGATGATCGTTCTTATCCGAGACATAAGAGTACATGATAAGAAAAGCTGTAAACGTTGTATCGTGGGACTTTGCTTAGACAGGAGTTCGACTCTCCTCACCTCCACCAAGAGAAAACAAAAGTGTCAAATTATGCTTTAGATAAAGCACATTTGGCACTTTTTTGGTTATTATAGAATGATATTGAGTCGATTTTTGAGTCGATTTTTAGAAATTTAGTCAAATTTCAGTTCATTTAAGTCGTGAAAAGCTCCTTTAAAATCGTCTTTTTGAATATGTAAAATGAAGTCGTATAAGACTGAATAAATATGTGAATCCATTTTTAATAAAGTGTTTTTGATTTCCTTATCATAGTTGCCTGTTTTTTTGGATTGAGTATAACTTTCATCAAGTTTTTTCTTTACTATTTCTTTCAACTCTTTTAAATCGCTAAGGATCATAGCTTCTTTTAAGATATCCTCTGTCTTCTGAGATTGAGAGACAATATCTAAATCCTTACAGAGGCTCTTCAACGCAAAATACAAATCACTGTGGCCTTGGAAAATGTTATATATGTCGAGATCTTTTAGTTGAAGATTACGTTCTCTTTTTTTCAAAGTATCTGTATCGGCTGCCGTTAGCATGCCGGCTAGATAAGAAGAATAAACGATATTCTTTGGTACATTGCTAGGAATCGTTTCTAAATCGCTTTCATGCAGGATTGTTTCTAATCTGTCTGTAGAAAGGATTACATCAAATTGTTTAGCGATTTCAATGAATTCATTCACAGTTAGAAAATCTGCCAATAGATCAACATCTCGTTTATCAATGACATGATCTACAAAATCAGAATATTCAATCGCTAAATCTAGCTTTCCGCCGCTGTCTTGGTTTGTATAATAATCGTTAAGAATTTGAGAATTCAGTTTAAATGCTCGATTGGTATTGGCCACCTGTACTCTTTCGGTAATGAAATCACTGGCATCCATGTTTCGTATATCGAAAGACCGATGTATTTTTCCGTCTTCATCTAAATAACCGCTATCTGCAAAATATTCGACAGGCAATTCAAAATATTCTGCAATCTTTTCCAGAGTTGCATCGGTTGGATGCTTTGTGTTGTTCAAGTATTTTGAGATCAAAGCCCGTGATAATCCCATATCTTGAGCAAATTGAGTAATGGTAACTCCCTTTTCTTTTAGAGCATTATACAATTGTTCACCAATATAATTTTTATGTTTATAACTTGTCATGGTTATAGTATACCATACCGCATTCAATGGTGGGTACTAAAATGTGTATTTTGTGGTTGCGTATCTTAGGGAAGTATAGTATATTTTAAGTGGGTACTATATAGCGTACTAGAAAGGAGCGCAGGATGACATACTTAAGAAAGTTTCAATTGTTGTCAAAGCCTTATATGCATATGTCGGATCTAAGACAAGTCCTAGGCGTGGCATATCCTAAATTCAAACCTTTATGGGATCAGATGATAAAAGATCTCGAAAATCAAACAGGAAAAAAATTAGGTGCATGGCAATGGGGGATTCCAACGAACTTAATTTGTGATTATTTTAATATCGACATTGATCGTTATCAAGAATTGGCAAAAAAAGAAAAAGCCGATGCATAGCTGGCACTATCCATCGACTAAAAAGAAGTGCTTTCACACATCTTCCAAAAGAAATAATAATGGAAAATCAATTCTTTTTCAATGTGAAGCACTTTTATTTTCTATAGAAAGGAGTGCTTTTTATTGTGGGAAAAATTAATGTTCCAAGGACAAATTTTACACCAATTGATAATTATCATTTAAAGGATAATAATTTGTCGCTTAAAGCGATAGGATTATTTGACAAAATGTTAAGTCTTCATCCTGATTGGGATTATTCTATAAGAGGATTGACGGCGATTTGTAAAGAGTCCATCAATACCATTCAATCGATTATTAAAGAGTTGGAGGATCGCGGGTATTTAGAAAGAATCGTGATTCGAGATGAAAAGGGTCGATTTCTAGATTGCGATTATATTCTGCATAATTATCCGTGTCACAAAAATCGAGATATGGATAATCGAGATTTGGGTTTTCCAGATATGGAAAATTACGACAAATTAAATACTAATAAATTAAGAACTAAAGAATTAAATAAGAAAAATATATATAAGTATTATTGTCATTTGAAAAAGACGTGTCATGGCTGTATCGATGAAGCATGTAGAAACTGTTTTAACATCAATCAGTGTCCGTTTCCGGTAAATCAAGAACGCATAGAGAGGCTTTATGGAGATTCAGAACAAGCGGATATTCAAGCTATGCAGGAAATCTTCTTTTCTAATGAGAACTATGATATTCAAAAAAGAGATTCTGCTGATTTAGCTACTGTTTTGGAAGAAAGGTTTCGTTTTCTTCTTGAAGATAATCCAAAACTATTAAATGAGGATTATCGTAAAGATTATCTAAAAAACTATTATGGTTCTGGAGATGACAATAATGGCAGTGATTAGAAACGATAATGGGAATGGATATAAAATTCGATGCTTGAATCCTAGACGAAAAAAGATGACTACGATACGCCGCAATCCTAAAACTGGTTTAAACTTCCAAACGAAAAGGGAGGCCAAGGAATACGAGCAGTATTATCTGAAAAATCAGGTTAATCTATCTTTGAAATTTGATAGTCTTTTTCGGCACTATATTGATGATTACATGGCTCAAAAAATTTCTTCCTCAGCAAAAGATGTTGAATCATGGTATCGAAATAATATTCAACCGTTTATTGGAAAAAGAAAAGTATCTTCTTTAAAAATAGTTGATTTAGAAATCATTGCTCAGTCTATGCAGAAAGATGGATATTCCGTTTCGTACACGAATAAAATGACGACCAACGTTAATACGATATGTAACTGGGGTGTTGCTCATGGCTTTTTGGATCGAAATCCAGTTGCAGGCTACAAACCATTAAAGCAGATAAAAACATCCGAGGATCTTAAATATTGGACTCCAGAGCAATTTAAACGCGTTCTGGCAGCGATTCCAGAGAGATACAAGGATAGTGATGCGATCTATATTCGATTTTTTGTTCTCTTCAATTATTTGACGGGAATACGAAAAGGGGAACAACGAGCTCTTCAATGGAACAACATTGATTTTGATCGAAATATTATCCACGTCGATTATCATGTTAATGAACACGGAGAACGAGTGAGAGGACGCAAGAACGGAAATGGTTATTCCATAGTCATGGATCGTGCTGTTAAAGATTTATTATTGGAGATACATGACTTTATGAAGCAACTTGATGGTTACAGTCGAAAGGCTTACGTCTTTCCGTCTATGACAAAAGGGATGAATTGTCCTTTAGGTACTTATACTCCTACACGATGGATCAAAGAGTTGGCAGAGTATTGTGATTTACCTAATATCACTTTCCATGGTTTAAGACATTCAGCATGTTCTTATTGGACTTCCGTTGTTGGCCTGTCGCCTTATGAGGTGGCCGATAAATTAGGAGATACAGTAAAAGTGGTTCTTGAAGTCTATGCAGACTTTTTCCATGAACAAAAACGAGAAGTTGCAGAAAAGATCGATAGACATTCAAAAGCATTAATGAAACTGCTAAACGAAGAGGAAGAGGTCTGATTTTTAAATTACGTAAGTCACCATTTTATAGAATAGTATTTCTAAAATGATTGATTCTTTATGGGCAGTAATGCAAAAGATTTTTCTGCTTTCTGCTGATTTTCTATGTCTAAAATTGTAGCAAGCACTGAATAATGGCCCCACCATCATTCAAATATCTTAGGGGATACCCCTAAAACCCCGTTTTGTACAAGTGATTAGCACTATGAAATACTGTATAATCACTATATACAACTATTAATTAATGAGATGATAAAATGGCAAACGACATTGTAATATTCAAAATGGTGAACTGGAATTAGAAGTTACGGTGACTCCAGAAAATGACACCGTATGTCTCACCCAACAACAAATGGCAGAACCTTTTGATAAAGAAAGATCAGTAATCACAAAACATATAGGAAATATCTTTAAAGAAAAAGAATTGGATAAAGATAGTAATGTGCAAAATTTGCACATTACAAATTCCGACCGCCCAGTTTCCTTTTATAGTCTCGATGTCATCATTTCTGCCGGTTATCGTGTTAAATCACAAAGAGGCATTGCATTTCTGCCGTTAATGAAAAACGCTTAGAGTTTTTAAATAAGAACCATCATTTGATCATTGATGGAAGACAGATCATTTCAGACAGTGCCTTAGTAGCAATCACCTTGATGATTGCTGAGTCAAGACCAGAAGAAAAGGAAACGATGGTCAAGCTAGTCATGAACTTCTTGTCAAAACAGAACACGCACGACTAATCGAAATTTGAATATCAGTAAATTATGACCTCTCAACAGAGGTTACAGTGTTTTAATAAAATCCTCCAAAAGCCTTGAAA
>NZ_CALVBG010000028.1 GCF_944325745.1 uncultured Faecalicoccus sp.
TTTTTTTGGCTTTTTCGGTCTTATGGATGGCCGGATCGGTCCGTTGTTTGTCTTTCTTGTCCCCTTCCGCTATCATGAAATTGAATAGGGGAATCATTATGAGAATTAAGACAATGATTTTAGTTTTTGTTTTCAGCTGTTTATTGGTAGGCTGTACATTGCAAACTTCGCAGTTGAATCCTGAAATTTTGGAACAGTATCGCCAAGATGAAGAACAGTTTTATGAAGACAATGAAGTCATTGGTACGATGAAGCTGACAAAATCGGAAACCTTTGATTATTTCCACTTTGAAGGTTATCGCTATGATGACGATGCCTTTTCTTTATTCTTTAGTGGCACGGTTCAAGTACCTGGATCTACGATTTTGATCAAATTTGGCAGAAACCCGGATACATCCACGTTTTCATTTTTGATTCAGGGAGACCAGTCTACATATTATGAGTTTGAAAGAGAGCCGATTTTGCTGGTGCCTGAAGACGGATCCTTCTGCGGCAGTTATCTGGAGACCTTAGAACTCCAGTCTTCATCCCAACGACTTTTTTCCTTTGCGATGACCGAATCTTCTGCTTCTTATTCGTGCAGTTTGGATCATCCGGGACCGGGATCTTATCAAGGCGAAGGCACTTTCCTCTATTTTACGGGATATGTTTCGGATACATACAACTCTTAAGATTTCCTTAAACTCAAGGGCAAGTCCTTGAGTTTTTTTTGTCGATGTTCTAAAATCCAGTTATGCATAAAATATTACGCTTCGTCAAATCAAAGCCCTTTTTGATTGCCGCATCTTTTTTGATCCAATTAGGACTTTTCATTTTATTGATCTCCTGGTTTTCACGACGCTTTTTCGGGATCTATTTTTTATTGGTCCTTTTGAGTTTTGTGATCAGCGTGCAGGTCATTAATCGCGATTCGGACTCTTCAAGCAAGCTGTTATGGGTCCTGGTCATCATGTTTATGCCCGTTTTTGGAGGCCTTTTGTACATCTTGTTTGGGGCTCGAAAGATCCCGAAAGAATTAATGATCAAAGACCGTCAGGCAGCTTACGATTACCAGCGCTATGCGAAACAGAGCATGCGTGTCTTGATGCGTGAACAAGATGATTTCGTTTTGGATAAGATGGCTTCTTTAGCCTGGTCCAACGGATATTTTCCGGTCTATGATCAATGTGATGTCCGCTATTTTCCGACGGGGGAACAACAGTTCCAGTCTTTTCTTCATGAGTTGTCCAAAGCAAAATCCTTTATCTTTTTAGAATTTTTTATCATCAATAAAAGTGTGATGTGGAATACGATCTTACAGATCTTGTTAGATAAGGCAAGCGAAGGGGTCGATGTTCGTTTGATCTATGATGATTTTGGGACCATCACTTATCTGCCGGCCCATTATGATCGCTGGCTCAATGAACGCGGTATCAAGACGCAGCGTTTCAATCCGATGAAACCGCAGATCGCGATCCAGATGAACAACCGGGATCATCGTAAGATCTTGGTGGTGGATGGCAAAGTCGCCTTTACCGGCGGCTGCAATATCTCGGATGAGTATATCAATACAAAAGAACGCTTTGGCCATTGGAAAGATATGGGCATCTGCATCAAAGGACCGGCTGTGGAAACATTTACGGTCTCCTTTTTACAGATCTGGAACTATCAATCCGATACACCAACCCAGTACGATTCCTTTGTTCTAAAAGGCGACCATCAAGATTATTATGACAAACCGGGTTATCTGATTCCTTTTAGTGATTCTCCTACCGATGACAATTACACGGGAAAATTCATGCATTTGAATCTGTTGAACATGTCTCGCGATTATTTCTGGATCACAACGCCTTATTTGATCTTGGATGATGAAATGGTGACCAATCTGCAGCTGGCCGTCAGCAGCGGAGTCGATGTTCGGATCGTTGTTCCGGCGATCCCGGATAAAAAAGTCGTTTATCAAGTCACGAAGGCCAATTATGATGCCTTGATCCAAAAAGGGGTCAGAATCTATGAGTATTCACCGGGATTTATCCACGGCAAGGTGGCCTTGAGTGATGATCGCAGCGCCATCGTCGGCACTGTCAATATGGACTTCCGTTCTTACTATCTACATTATGAGTGCGGGGTTTTCTTGCGAGATACACAATGTATAAATGACATAAAAAAAGACTTTGAAGAAATCTTTAAAGTTTCACACGAAGTGACTGGGGAAGAATGTGAACAAGTCAATTTCTTTGTTCGTCAATTCCGTCGATTCTTAAAGATCTTTGGACCGATGTTATAGAAAAAGAGGAGCGCTGCTCCTCTTAAATCATTTTCTGGGGGTCGACATACTGATCAAATTCTTCTTCGGTCAAATACCCTAACTCTAAGATGGCTTCCTTTAAAGAAAGATCATGATGATAAGCGTATTGGCTGGCCTTGCCGGCCTTTTCATATCCGATGATCGGGTTCAGACAAGTGACCAGCATCAAAGAGTGATGTAAGTTTTGATCCATGACATCTTTGTTAGCCTTTAACCCTTTTAAACAGCGTTCAGTAAACGAATCCATCGCATCGGCCAAAAGTTGAATGGTTTGATCGATATTATAGGCAATCAAAGGCATAAAGACATTGAGCTCAAAATTTCCCTGACTGGCGGCGATTCCGATGGCCGCATCGTTTCCCATGACTTGAACGCATACCATGGTCAAGGCCTCGCATTGGGTCGGATTGACTTTTCCCGGCATGATGGAACTGCCCGGTTCATTGGACGGGATCTCGATTTCATGGATCCCGCATCGTGGGCCAGAAGCCAGCCAGCGAATATCATTGGCAATTTTCATACAGTTGGCAGCCAGGCCTTTTAAGGCGCCGGATAATAATACGGCGGCATCCTTGCTTGTCAAGGCATGGAATTTATTGGGATCCGGCATATAATCGATTCCGGTCATTTCTTTTAAGATTGAACAAACTTTTTGATCGAATCCTTTCGGACAGTTGATCCCGGTTCCCACGGCGGTTGCCCCGATGGCCAGTTCACAGACATATTTTAAACTGTCTTTGATCTGTTGGATACTGTGTTCGATCATGGAACGATAACCGCTGAGTTCCTGAGAGAAATAGAGCGGGGTCGCATCTTGAAGATGAGTACGGCCGATCTTGATGATCCCCTCGTTTGCTTTTTCAAGATCCCGGATACAGGATGCCATCTTTTCAGCGCTAGGGATCAGTTCATGGATCGTCTTGTCGGCCATCATCATATGCAGGGCCGTAGGGAAGGTATCATTAGAACTTTGCGAACAATTGACAATATCATTCGGGTGCAGGATCGCTTCATTGGCCCACTGGTTTCCTAAAGTTGTGATGACCTCATTGAAATTCATGTTGGTCTGGGTCCCGCTTCCGGTTTGCCAAATGTGCAAAGGAAATTGATCTAAGTACTCTCCTTCCAAGATCTGCGCAGTGACATGACGGATTGCCTGATATTGTTTTTCAGAGATCTTTCCGTATTCGTAATTAGCTTTGGCACACGCTTGTTTCAAGGCCGCAAAGGCATAGAGCAGGCTTTCTGGCATTGTTTCCTTTCCGATCGGGAAGTTTTCCAGACTTCTCTGGGTCTGGCTCTTCCAGTATTTATCACTAGGAACCTTTACTTTTCCTAGAACATCTTCTTCGATTCGATACGTTGACATATTCATTCCTCCATAGACTGTAGTGTATCATTTTTTTGGCGTTCTATGTTAAAATATGAGTAGTTTTTGATGGTTTCAAAGGAGAGATGAATCCTATGAGGATGCAGAAGGTATACGAAGCGTATTTTGATGATTATGATTGTTTAAAAGTTTATATGTCCAATAATTTTTTTAATGGACAATCGCGCATTTTTCATATCAAAGATGCGAAAGATCAGATCATTCCTTTACGGATCCAATCGAAACAAGATCTTCCAGGCGGATATACGAAATATGTATTGTCGATTCTAGGCGATCTGGAGATTGGTGAAGAATATGTCGTTTACGATGAGCATTGCCAGAGAGCCATTTGTCAATATGGCCATATTGTCAAGACACAGCGTTTCAATGAAGAGTTTACGTATTTAAAATCGGATCTAGGTTGTCAATACACGCCCAAGAAGACCACATTTAAAGTGTGGTCGCCAGTAGCTCACAAGATCTTGTTGAAGCTTTCATTAAATGGAAAAGAAACGATCTATGAGATGGAGCGGCAAGACAAAGGGACTTACGGATTGGAAGTCAAAAAAGATCTTTTAAATGCCCATTATACGCTGATGGTTCGTGTGAACGGTGCCTGGCAAGAAACAGTGGATCCTTATAACTGCTTTTGCGGTCCGAACACCCAATATAGTGTTGTTCAATCTTTTGATCATGTGGATCTGCCCCCAAAAGTTTCTTTACCGCCGATGGATTCAAATACGGAGGCAATCCTATACGAAGCCAGCATTCGCGATCTGACGGCAGAACCAGGGATCGGGATCCAACATCCTAAGACTTTTCCAGGTTTTGTAGAAGAAAACTTAACAACCCGCTCCTTGAATACGGGCTTTAGCTATATCAAGTCTTTAGGTATCACCCATATCCAGCTTTTGCCAATCTTTGATTTCGGCAGTGTGGATGAAATGCATACCAAGATTTTCTACAACTGGGGGTATGATCCGGTACACCATCGCTGTCTGGAAGGCAGCTACAGTACCGATTGCACAAAGGCGACATGCCGCATCGAAGAGTTTGCCCAACTTGTGCAAGCCTGTCATCAGGCCGGTCTTCGTGTCAATTTGGACCTTGTCTTTAATCATGTCTATAATAAAACAACCTATCCTCTGGAAGTCCTGGTTCCCAATTATTATTTCTTGATGGATACCGAGGGCAACTTCAGTAACGGCTCTTTCTGCGGCAACGATATCGATACCCAGCCGCCGATGGCCCGTCAATATTTTTTGGATACCTGTAAGATGATCGTGGAGCGTTATGATGTGGATGGGTTCCGATTCGATCTGATGGGGATCTTAGATTACAGTTTGATCAATGAGATCGCTGAAGAATGTCGAAAACAAAAACCGGATTTCATGATCTATGGAGAAGGCTGGAATATGCCGAGTTTTGTGTCGGAGGACTTGCGTGCCTCGATGCAGAATCAATATAAGATGCCTTACGTCGGTCATTTTAACGACCGTTTCCGCGAGACATGCCGCGGCTCTAATGGCGATTTGGAAATCAAAGGCTATTCCAATGGGGAAACCTCGCTGATCTATATGATGGAAATGTGTCTGGGCGGAGGTGTTTTGGATGATTTGTTTGATTCTCCGCAAAAAGCCATCAATTATGTAGAATGCCATGACAATCATACTTTATGGGATAAAAATCAGGTCTGCTGCCAAAATGAATCACGCGGGATCTTGATGCTGCGCCAATCTTTGGCCAATGCGCTGGTCTTGCTGGCGCAAGGTGTCCCTTTCCTGCATTGCGGGCAAGAATTTGGACGTACCAAGTATAATTTAGATAACAGTTATAATCGTAGTGATCATTACAATCATATCGATTACAGTCTGCGCAATAAGCACATGCCGATCGTGGTGGATACCAAATTGTTGATCAAGATCCGCAAAGAGCATCCTTGTTTTAGATTGAAGACCAGAGAAGAGATCCTCGAGAATGTCCGGTTCGAAGAGATCGATCAAAAAGTTCTAATCTATAAAGTCAAAAAAGATCAAGATATCTGTATCTGTTTTTTCAATCCAACGATGCAGCACTACACCTATCAAAGTCCTGTTGATCTGGAGATCTTGTTTGATAATGGAAACATCAATTCTCAGTATACGAATTTTGTGAACATTGACCCCTATTGCGTGGTCGTATGTAAGGCATCGTCGGCGTTTTGGTCTTGACACTCCTTGTTCTAGACCATAAAATATTTTCAATAACTTCAAATAAGGAGGATAACTATGGCGAAGTTTCTTAAAGAACCATCTCGTACTTTCAGTGAGTATTTATTGATCCCGGGTTATACATCGGAAGACTGTATTCCGGACAATGTCGATCTTTCGACGCCGTTAGTCAAATATAAAAAAGGAGAAAAGCCTTCTCTCCATTTGAACATCCCTATGGTCTCTGCCGTGATGCAGGCTGTCAGCGGAGAAGAGATGGCCTGTGCTTTGGCTCGTGAAGGAGGCGTCAGCTTCATCTTCGGTTCACAGTCCATTGAATCGCAGGCCGCTATGGTCCGCAAAGTCAAGGCAACCAAGTCTGGATTTACCGGCAGTGATTCCAATGTCAGTCCGGATGCGACCTTGGCCGATGTTTTGACTTTGAAAGAAAAAACCGGACATTCTACGATGGCCGTGACCGAAAATGGAGAAGCCGATGGCAAACTGGTGGGAATCGTAACGAGCCGCGATTATCGTGTGAGCCGTATGGATCTCTCTACGCCTGTCAAAGAATTTATGACCCCCTTTGAAAAACTGATCGTAGGCAAAGAAGATATCTCATTGAGTGAAGCCAACGATTTGATTTGGGATCATAAGCTCAATCAGCTGCCGATCGTCGATGAAAATCAAAGACTGAAAGCGTTTGTGTTCCGCAAGGACTACGCCAGCCATAAAGACAATCCAAAAGAATTGCTCGATGAACAAAAACGCTATATCGTCGGGGCCGGGATCAATACGCGCGACTATGAACAGCGTGTTCCTGCTTTAGTGGAAGCCGGTGTCGATATTCTGTGTATCGATTCCAGTGAAGGTTATTCCTGCTGGCAGGCAAAGACCTTACAGTGGATCCGTGAAAAATATGGAGATACGGTCAAAGTAGGAGCCGGAAACGTTGTGGATGAAGACGGATTCCGTTTCTTGGCCGAAGCCGGTGCTGACTTCGTGAAGATCGGAATCGGCGGCGGTTCGATCTGTATCACTCGTGAACAAAAAGGAATTGGCCGTGGGCAGGCAACAGCGACCCTTGACGTGGCGCGTGCCCGTGATAAATACTTCGAAGAAACCGGCGTGTACATTCCTATCTGCAGTGACGGGGGAATCGTTCATGACTATCACATCACATTGGCTTTAGCTTTTGGGGCCGACTTTGTGATGCTGGGACGTTATTTTGCGCGTTTCAAAGAAGCACCAAACAATCTTGTATCCATCAATGGCAACTACATGAAAGAATACTGGGGCGAAGGAAGTGCCCGTGCTCGTAACTGGCAGCGGTATGATGTCGGCGGCGAAGGCAAGATGAGCTTTGTCGAAGGGGTCGATTCCTATGTTCCCTATGCGGGAACACTCCATGAGAACGTAGGCTTGACCTTGTCTAAGATCTCTCATACGATGTGCAACTGCGGCTGTCTAAGCATTCCGGATCTTCAAAAGAATGCCAAGGTCACGCTTGTTTCCAGCACCAGTATCGTGGAAGGCGGGGCCCACGACGTTGTCGTTCGTGATGAAAGCTTTGATGCCAAACCTCACTAGATCATCCAAAGGGCGAAAAGCCCTTTTTTTGTATGGATGCACTTTGAAGGGGAGTTTGTTATAATGGGGGCATGAATGAATCAAACAGTACCGATCTTTTACTGGACATCAGTATTCTATATCGCAGTACGCAAAAATATTATGATAAGATGCTTCAATCTTTATCGCTGACCTATGCTCAGCTGCCGATCCTGATCTTGATCTATGAACACGAGGGGATCTCTTTACAACAGATTGCTTATGAAGGCGGCTATGACAAAGGGACGATCACAAAACAGGTGCAAAAACTTCAGGAGATGGGCTATATTCGCGTCCAGTCTTCGCAGCGTGACAAACGGGCCAAAGAATTGTATACGACACAGAATGCCCGTTCGATCATGAATAAGATCTATGGTATACGGGCTTCCTGGTGGCAGCATATCAGTGCATCCATTCCCGAAAATGATATGCAGAAGTTTTCGACCTTTTATAAGACCATGGTGGTCTCTGCCCGGGAATTTGCACAAAAAGATCAAGAAGAAATCGTCTTTTTTGATCATCAGAAATTAAATATCGAGATCGATCCCGGCAAGATGTCAACGATCGTCTGGACCGGAGGATGTAATTTCCGCTGTCCATTTTGTGAGCGCAGCCGGTTCATTTTCTTAAAAGAAGATTCTCGTGTGATCACCGGGACAAAGATTCTTCAATACTTGGAAGAGCGCCAAAACGTCTTAGATCAGCTGGTGATCACCGGGGGAGAACCTCTGATGCATCCGGAACTGGATTCTTTTTTAAAGGAAGCCAAAGCCCTGGGATATCAAATTCGCATCGAGACCAATGGATCTTATCCTCAACATCTGGAAGATCTGATCCAGAATCATCGGGTTGATCAGGTGGTCATGTCATTAAAAAACACGCCAGAAAAATATGGCCAATCGATCGGATTGGATCAAGCGGAGATCCAAAAGATCCAAAGATCGGTGGATATTTTATTGCACTGTGATTTGGATGTGCGTTTTGTGATAGTTCCCATTAAAGAATTCCATGGTCAAGAAGATCTGATCCAAATGATCACTTGGATCAAGGATGCACCTTGTATCGAACTTCATTCCTATCAAGAGTCTATGACGCCGATCCAAGAAGGATTACATGGATATACGCATCAAGAGTTACAAAGTTTATTGCCGCAACTTCAAGAAATCACACCAAACATCAAGATAAAGGGGGGATCTTTGTGAAAGTCGAAAAGCGCGACGGGACCATCGTCGATTTTGATATGACCAAGATCATTCATGCGATCCAAAAAGCATTTGATTCTTGTAAGATCACATCGGATCCTCAAATCTTTGAACTGCTGGTCTTGCGGGTCAGCGCGGATTTTCAACCCAAGGTCCAAAATGGTATCGTTTCCGTGGAAGATATCCAGGACAGTGTCGAAAAGATCCTTTCGCAATCGGGCTATACCCAAGTTGCCAAATCGTATATCTTGTATCGCAAACAGCGGGAAAATGTACGGCGGATCGAGAATACCACGCTGGATTATAAAAACATTGTCGACAGTTATTTGAATGATACCGAACGAACGCATCAAAGTGATCAGCCTTCTTTGTATTCGGTCGGCGGTCTGATCTTGTCTAATTCCGGAGCCATCACTCGCAATTACTGGATGAGTGAAGTGTACGATGCACCCATCGAAAAAGCTCATGACAGCGGCTTGATCCACATCCATGATCTGGATATGCTGACAGGGGACAGCGCCAGCTGGAGCTTATTATCCTTGATCCAGAAGGGCATCAAGACGGAACCGGGACAGATTGTTTCCCGGCCGGCCAAACATTTGATGACATTGTGCAATCAAATGGTCAACGTCTTAGGGATCTTGCAGAATGAATGGGCGGGCGCTCAAAGTTTTTCAGGCTTTGATACTTACTTGGCCCCGTATATTCGAAAAGACCAGCTGGAGCGTTCAGAAGTAAAAAAAGCGTTGGAAGCCTTTATCTATGGAGTCAACATTCCTTCTCGATGGGGATCACAAACGCCTTTTGGCAATGTCTTGTTTGATATGAAAGTGCCATCGGATCTGGTGGATGAAAAAGCTTGGATCGGCAATCAACAGATGGATTTTAGTTATGGAGATTGTCAAGAAGAGATGGAGTTGCTGCAGGAGGTCTTCTTTGAAATCTTATGGGAAGGCGATGAAGTCGGCAATGGATTCCCGTTTCCGATCCCCACTGTGATGATTCAAGATGATTTTGATTTTGAAAATGAAAGGTATCAGAACATTTTTCGCTGTGCGGGCAAATACGGCTCGGTCTATTTTGTGCATCAAGATCCGAAAAACGATCATCGCAAGGTGGATGAACATCAATGGAATCAAAAACCGGGATTCTATACGTATCCGGAAAACTCCGGAAGCATTGGAACGGTTACGATCAACTTGGTGCGCTTAGCGTATCTTGCCAAAGAGGAAGCGGACTTTTTCAAACAGTTAGAAGACGTACTAGAACTTTCGTGCCGGTCTTTACAGATCAAACGGCAAGTTTTGAATAAATTATTTAAGAGTGGATTGTATCCTTGCAGTGCACAGTTCATTTCGAATTTAGATTCGCATTTTTCAACGATTGGGATCGTCGGGATGAATGAAGCGGGATTAAATGCCCGTTGGCTGCGCAAAGATATGTCGGATCCTGATACGCAAGCCTTTGCCTATCGTGTCTTAGATTTTATTCGGGAGCGCTTGATCCACCAACAAGAAAAGACGCATTGTCTGTATAATTTAGAAGCAACTCCTGCGGAGAGTGTCTCTGTGCGCTTTGCCGCCAAGGATCGGGAACTCTATCCGGATATGTCGACAAGCTCGATCGAACGCTATACCAACTCGACCCAGCTGCCGTTAGAAAATCGGGAAGATCTCTTCACATCTTTGGAGATCCAACAAAAACTTCAAAAGTTATACAATGGGGGCACATATTTTTCGATTGTACTGATGCAGGGAATCGAAGATTGGAAGGCGGTTCGTTCGTTGGTCCAAACGATCATTCAATCGTTCACATTGTATGATTTTGTTTTTTCTCCCGTTTATTCCGTTTGTCCGGAACATGGCTATCAAAAAGGACTGGTGGTCACCTGCCCTGAATGTCAAAAAGAATGTACGATCTGGGCACGTCTGGCTGGTTATTATCATCCTATTCCGGCATCCAAGATTTCGCATCAGACGGAATTCTTGAAACGGAATCCTTTTGATATCGATTAGAGGTCTAAGCACCTCTTTTTTTGTTGGTTGATGGATCTTCTAACCTATGTTAGGATAGGAATACTTGTGTGAACAAAGGAGGTTTTATGCGACTGATCTTACACTATATGAAGGCGTATAAGATGCTTGTATGTTTGAACATCTTATCCGTTTTTGGCTTTGCCTTGGCCGAGTTAGGGATCCCGACATTGATCTCAAATATGATCGATGAAGGGGTGCTTCGCCAAGACAGCGCGTACCTGATCCATACCGGACTGATCATTGCCCTGATCTCGGTCATTGGTGTGTTCGGTACGATTCTATTAGGGTATTGTTGCGCTAGAATCTCTACATCTGTGACACGTGACATCCGCAATGATGTCTTTCGAAAGATTCAGAGTTTCTCGCACGCCCAGATGAATGAATTCGGGGTATCCAGCTTGATCACGCGTACGAATAATGATGCCTTTCAGATCATGACGTTTTTGAATGTGATCCTGCGTACGGCTCTATTGACTCCGGTGATGATCGTTGTCAGCTTTACGTTGACCATTCGCTCTAATTTTGATTTGTCTTTGATCATTGCCTCTACGGTACCTGTGATCGTTTTGGGAGTGTTTCTGGTCGGCAAGTTTTCGCAGCCGATCAGCGAGCGGCAGCAAGCTTCTCTGGACCGCTTGAATCGCATCTTCCGTGAAAATCTTACGGGGATCCGCGTGATTCGCTCGTTCAATAATGATGCCTATGAAAGCGAACGCTTTGATCAGGAAAACCGCTTCTTTATGAAGCAGTCTCGTTCCTTGTTCAAGCTGATGTCCAGTACCGAGCCAATCTTCTTTTTTGTGATGAACCTGGCAGCTTTGGCCATCTATTATGTGGCAGCCGGCATGATCAATGCCAATACGCTGCAGGTGGGAATGTTGGTCGCGTTCATGGAATATCTGTTTCATGCGATGTTGTCAGTGATGTTGTTTTGTACCGTGTTTATGATGTATCCCAGAGCCGCCGTATCGGCCCGAAGGATCCAGGCTATCTTTGATTCAAATTCTACGATCTTGGATCCCCAAGCACCGCAAGAATTATCGGATATTGAATCATTGACGTTTGATGATGTGACGTTTGTCTATCCGGATGGAGAGGAATCTGTTCTGGAGCATATTTCTTTTGAAGTCAAAAAAGGCGAGACCATTGCCTTTATCGGTTCTACCGGCTCAGGGAAGAGTACTCTGATTGGCTTGGTTCCTCGGTTCTATGATGTGTCGGCTGGCTCGATTCGAATCAATGGAATCGATATACGAAACTATTCTTTACAGGATCTGCGCTCTAAGATCGGCTATGTTTCCCAAAAGGCTTTCTTATTCCGAGGGTCGATTGCGGATAATATTCGCTTTGGGAAAAAGACAGCGACAAAAGAAGAAATTGAACATGCGGCCAAGGTTGCCCAGGCGTACGATTTCATTCAGGAAAAACCGGAACAGTTTGAAGAACGAATCGTAGAAGGCGCCACGAATGTCTCTGGCGGGCAAAAACAGCGCTTGTCGATCACGAGGGCTTTGGTTCGACATCCCCAGATCTATATTTATGATGATTCTTTTTCGGCTTTGGATTTTGCGACCGATGCTCGATTGCGCAAAGCTTTAAAACCGGAGGTCAAAGATGCGATCATGATGATCGTGGCCCAGCGAGTTTCCACGATTATGGATGCGGACCATATCCTGGTCTTGAATGAAGGGAAAGTGGCCGGTTATGGCACGCATAAGGAATTACTGGAAAGCTGTGCGATCTATCGGGAGATCGCCTTATCGCAGCTGAGTGAAAAGGAGCTTGCGTATGCCTAATCGAAAAGCGAGCACCAAAAGCTGTATCAAAGGGTTATTGTCTTTTATGCGCCCGTATCGCACAAAAGCGATCATTGCCCTTGTGATGATCGTGATCACCCAAGGGGCCTTTGCGCTCAATCCGATGGTGGAAGGAATGATCACTTCTCAATTGACTGAAGATGCGATGGATATTCTCAATAAGATCCCGGGAGCCCATGTGCATTTTGATGTGATCTTCAAGATCATGATGATCCTGATGGGACTTTATCTCTTGAAGACGGTTTCTCAGCTAATCACGGCCTTCTTTTTGACCGATGCGATCCAGGGGGCGATGCATGATCTAAGAAATGCCCTTCAAAAGAAGATCCAGCGATTGCCGGTCCGTTATTTTGATGACCATCCGTTTGGGGATCTTTTAAGCAAGGTGACTAATGATGTCGATGCCTTGAGCAACGCCCTTCAACAAGCCTTGACGCGAGTTTTTGGCGGGATATTGACTTTTATCTTCGTCATTACGATGATGTTGCGGATCAATTTGTGGATGAGTGTGATTGCCTTGTTGATCATTCCATTCTCATTGATCATAACTAAGTTTGTTGTCGGTCATTCACAGCGTCTTTTTGAAAAACAACAGGCAACCTTGGGAGAACTGAATGGAACGATTACTGAAATGTATGGCGGATTCAACGAAATCATCCTTTATGGCAAGCAAGAAGATGCCATCAAACGATTTGAGGATGTCAATGAGAGAATGTGCAATGCCAGTTTTAAGGCGCAATTTGTCTCCAGTCTGATTTCTCCGCTAATTTCTTTATGTACTTATCTGGCGATTGGCGGGGTAGCTGTATTAGGTTGTATTTTTGTGATACAGGGAGTCATCACGGTAGGAAACTTGCAGGCATTTATCCGGTATATCTGGCAGATCAATGAGCCGCTTTCTTCGATTTCGCAATTATCCGGTCAAGTGCAGTCTGCTTTTGCGGGCATGGGGCGAATCTTCGGTATGCTGGAAGAGGAAGAAGAGGTTTTGGGAAATCCGAATCCAATCGTACTGCATGATGTGAAAGGCATGGTAAAATTTGAACATGTTCAGTTTGGCTATGATGAAGAGCTTTTGATGCACGATGTCAATATTGATGTCAAACCGGGACAGATGGTGGCCATCGTGGGACCGACCGGAGCTGGTAAGACCACGTTGATGAATCTGCTGTTGCGGTTCTATGATGTCAAAGGAGGCGCCATCAAGATCGATGGTGTCGATATCCGGGATATGCCTCGAGAAAACCTTCGTTCTTTGTTTTCCTTGGTTTTACAGGATACGTGGCTGTTCAATGGATCGGTCTATGACAATATTCGGTATGGCCGAAGAGATGCCCGCAGAGATGAAGTAATCGAAGCGGCCAAAATGGCCAATGTTCATCATTTTATCCGGACCTTGAGTCAGGGCTATGATACGCAGCTTAACGAAGAAGTCAACAATATTTCGCAAGGCGAAAAACAGTTGTTGACGATTGCTCGTGCCATTCTAAAAGATCCGCAGATCCTGATATTGGATGAAGCGACCAGTTCTGTGGATACGCGTTTGGAAAAGATGCTTCAGGAAGCGATGCAGCGCGTCATGGCCAATCGCACCAGCTTTGTGATTGCGCACCGCTTATCGACGATCAAGAATGCAGATTTGATCCTTGTGCTGCAGCAGGGAAATATCATTGAACAAGGGACACATGAATCTTTATTGGCAAAAAAAGGATTCTATGAAAAGTTGTATCATTCTCAGTTCGCCAACCAGGAATCAACGTAACAGGATAACCTGTTGCGTTTTTTTTGATTTTCTGTTCTTAAGAAAATCTTTAGGTTTAAGTTGTCCAAAGCAGGTATAATAATACTATACGATGAGGAAAGGAACGGTCTTTTATGCAGGTACAAGAATTTTCTCAAACCATCAAACAAGAACTGATTCAAGAATATAAACAACACGCTATGCAGGGAATCTATGGACAGATCCAGATGGAGTTTGCCTATCATTCCAATCGTCTGGAAGGAGGAAAGCTTTCTTTAGAACAAGTGCGTTCTATCTTTTCAGAAGGCCTGCTTTTACCGGATACGAAGCCAGTTCGTCTTTTGGATATTGAAGAGATCACAGGTCATTTTCAAATGTTTGATGAAATGTTGATGACGATCTCAAATACTTTATCCCACAATCTTTTGAAGAAGTATCATCTTTGTCTTCGCAATGGGGTGACAGGTACGCTTAATTTTGCGGGAGAATACAGTAACGTGAATCAGAAAGAAGAATCCTTGCCGGAGGAACTGGTCAAGACGATGGAGTCTTTGATCCGAAATTACAATGAGAAGGACACGCATTCTTTAGAAGATCTGGCACGCTTTCATGTGCATATGGAAAAGATCTTACCTTTTTTCCAAGGAAACAGCCGGATCGGAAGGATCGTACTTTTTAAAGAATGTCTGAAAGATGAGAAAATGCCTTTCTGGATCCACGATGAAAATGAAACGGGGTATCGTCAGGCTCTGCAAAAGGGAAAGGAAACAGGAGATATTGAAGATCTGGTTCATTTATTCAAGAAAGAACAAGACGCTTTCTATGAAGAATTCAAAGACAAGATCTAGAATAGTCAAGCTCTGAGGGATCAGGGCTTTTCTTTTGGTGTATCGTTCGACATTTATAGTGTT
>NZ_CALVBG010000029.1 GCF_944325745.1 uncultured Faecalicoccus sp.
ATGTTGATTGCCGAAGATTCAACGGATTTCCCGAATGTCACAAAATCCACTTTCGATGGCGGACTGGGATTTGATTATAAATGGGACATGGGTTGGATGAATGATACCTTATCGTATTTGAAGAAAGATCCAATCTATCGCCAATGGCATCATTATGATCTGACATTCTCCATGGCGTATTTCTATTCGGAACGCTTTATTTTACCGTTCAGCCATGATGAAGTCGTTCATGGCAAAGCTACGATCGTAGATAAGATGTGGGGAAGCTATGATGATAAATTTGCCCAGGCACGGGCACTCTATGTCTATATGTTCACGCATCCGGGCAAAAAACTTAATTTTATGGGAAATGATATCGGACAGCTTCGTGAATGGGATGAACAGAAGAGCTGTGACTGGTTCTTGCGCGAATACCCGATGCACGATTCGTTTGAACGCTTCTTTGAAGAATTAGGGAAATTGTATGCCGAAAACGACGCCTTCTGGAACAAAGATTACGATTGGACAAGCTTCCAGTGGATCGATGCGGACAATCAGTCGCAAAACTTATTCTCCTATATTCGCCGCGGGCAGAAGAAAGACTATGTGATCGTCTTGAACTTCTCGACCAACGGCTATGACCACCAGCAATTTGGAGTGCCGGATAAGGGCGTTTATAAAGAGATCATCAATACCCAATGGAAACGATTCCATGGCAGCTGGGAAAATGAAACGCCGCAGACTTGTCATTCGATTCGGATCTCTCGCCACAATCAGCCGTATATGATCGAAATCAATGTACCGGCTCTAGGGGCAGCGGTATATGAAGTTGAAAAAGAGGATTGATTTCCTCTTTTTTTGTACCTTATAATGGGAGCTATGAGTCACTATTTTGAAAATGATGCTGCTTTAAAGCACGATCTTCATGAACTGCGCTTTGTGATCCGGCAAAAAGAATACAGGCTGAAAACCGATGCCGGGGTTTTTAGTAAGGATCGTTTAGATATCGGGACAAGAGTGTTGTTGGAGACGGTGTTAGAAGAAGAAAAAGATCCTGTTTCCGTCCTGGATCTGGGCTGCGGGCTGGGTCCGGTAGGGGTCGTTTTAAAAGATCAATGGGACACTCGACTGACGATGATCGATGTCAATCAAAGAGCGGTCGATCTGGCGAAAGAAAATTTGAAACGCTATGGCCTCCAGGCTGATCTTCGCTGTCAGGACGGGATACAGGAAGGAGAATATGCTTGTATCGTATTCAATCCGCCGATCCGCGCCGGGAAGAAAGTCATCTATCGATTGTTTCAAGAGGCAATCGAGCATTTGAGCCAAGAAGGACATTTGTGGATCGTGATGCGCAAACAACATGGTGCGCAAAGTGCGATCCAATATTTGGAAGATTTGGGATGTCTAGTACGGAAGGTCAAACGCGATAAGGGTTTCTGGGTCTTTGTGGCACAAAAGAAAAGCACCGGGTCATCTAGGGCTTAAGATGATTCAGTGCTTTTTTATTGACAGATAAAACTTGTGATTCCAGTTCAGCATTCGACATTCGTTTGGCCCCGTTGGCCAAAATGGCATTTTGGATCAGACCGTCGCCGGTTGCCACCGTGATTCGGTATTTTCCTTTGAGCTCGTGAACTTTTCGTTCAATATACTGATCGGCGCTTTGTCCGGTTCTTGTATACACCACGTCCAGTCCGCCTTGGCGAAAAGAGGATCCGATATTATGAGGCAAGCGCCAGCCGTCAAAGACCAGAAGAACTTTGATCTGACGATAGCCCTGGTAATTGGAGATTTGATCGATCAAGGCATCGCGTGCCAAGTCGATTTTTGAATGGTCAAAAGAACGCAGTGAATTCCAGCTGAAAATCATGTTATAGCCGTCAATGATCAGGCATTCTTCTTTGATGGGCTCCGAATGCACTTTTTGTTTGTCTAGATCGATCTTTCGATGGATCTTTTTCGGCTTTTTTTCTTCGCGTTTGTTTTTACCGCCCAACGTATTGAAGACGCTTTTCAGTTCTTCTTCATTGACCGTGTGCCGGACTCTTTGATAAGCATGGTTATTTTGCGTTTTGGGCTGGATGTGCATATATTCGGCAACTTCATCATAAGGAATATAGGTTCCCGAACCATGCATACAAAAAATTGATCCGGTAGGATTTCTAAGATCGGATTCGCTGTCGTAACCGATCTCTTCTACAATTTTTTCCTGGTCGGCACAAGGATAATAACCATCTAAAGCACAACTGTAACGCCCCAATCCTTTGGTATAGGCCATGACTTCATTTTGATAATTCATCAATGTGCGGACGGGCCCTTTTCCGGTGATCTCCATGGTCTCGTTTCCCAGATCTTCGATCTTGACTTCGGCTTGTTTGGATTCCAGATCAAACAAAGCTTTACTTAAGCGGGAAGAAGGCACTTGTAGCGTAAAGCGATAATATGGCTCCAGCAGGATCGATTCAGCCATCTTTAATCCTTGACGGACAGCCCGATAGGTCGCTTGGCGGAAGTCGCCGCCTTCGGTATGTTTGAGATGACTCTTTCCGGCGATCAGAGTGATTTTCATATCTGTGATGGGAGAGCCGGTCAATACGCCGCGATGCACTTTTTCTTTCAAATGCGTCAAGATCAGCCTTTGCCAGTTCAAAGCTAATTCATCGCTGGACAGATTGGCTTCAAACTGCAAACCTTTTCCCCGGGACAAAGGTTCAAGCCGAAGATGAACCTCGGCATAGTGACGCAAAGGTTCAAAGTGACCCATGCCGATCACGGGGGCTTTGATGGTTTCTTTATATAAGACGCGATCCAAGCCGAATCCGACCTTGATGCCGGAAAGGGTCTCGATGCGCTTTTGAAGAACTTCCATCTGGATATCTCCCATCAGGCGCAAGGAGATCTGGTGCGTATGTTCGTTGAGCTCGATCTGCAGCGAAGGATCTTCCTGGGCCAGCTGGTCAAGAACGCCTTTCATCTCTAAGGGATCGACGCCTTGCGGCAGCAGCAGGCGATAATTCAGATAGGCATTGAGCATAGGAACAGGAGAGTCTTTTTCAACCCCCAATCCTTGCCCGATCTCTAATTGCTGGATTCCTTTTAGGGTCACGACCATTCCTGCCTCTGCCTGGGAAAGAAGCTGATAAGAAGGACCGTTATATAGCCGGATCTGATCGACTTTTTCGGTTTCTGATAGCTTTTGTTTCGGCTTTAAGGAACCGCCGGTGATCTTGATATGGGTCAAGCGATTGCCTTGTTCATCCTTGGTGATCTTATAGACGCGGGCTCCAAATTCAGCCGGATAAACGGGGTCATCGAAAAGCCGGATCATTTGATCCATCAACTCCTGTACACCGTTATTTTTTAAGGCCGATCCGAACAAAACAGGAAAGAATTTCCGCCGTAAAAAGGCTTCTTGGATCAAATCCTGGGGTAATGAACCATTTTCCATATAAACATCTAACAAAGCATCATCACATAAAGAGACTTGTTCTTCAAAATCTTGGGCACCAGGGACTGTCATATGGGGCGAACATCGGGTTTCCAGATCTTGGAGCAGCTCTTTTGGCGAACGATACGAAATATCCATTTTATTGACAAATACAATCACAGGGATGTGATACGATTCCAAACATTTCCAAATGGTCTCGGCGTGAGATTGCACGCCGTCTTGACCGTTGATGATCAAGATGGCCAGATCCAAGATTCCTAAGGAGCGTTCCATTTCGCTGGAGAAATCGATATGTCCGGGGGTATCGATCAAAAAGATCTGGGCATCTTTGTAGGAAAAGGAAGCCTCTTTGGCATAGATCGTAATTCCCCGATCACGTTCCTGGCTGTCGTAATCTAAAAAAGCATCCTGGTGGTCAACGCGTCCGGCCTTTTTTAACAGACCTGCATTGACAAGCATGCTTTCAATCGTGGTGGTTTTTCCGGCATCGACATGAGCAAGGATGCCTACAGTGATATGTTTCATGGTTCCTATTTTATCATGCTTCTGAAAGAACAAACAAAAAAACGCCTAAAATGGCGTTTTGGACAAATGGCGGAGACGGTGGGATTCGAACCCACGTGCCCGTGAAGGCAACTCGATTTCGAGTCGAGCTCGTTATGACCACTTCGATACGTCTCCGTGCTCAAGTATTGTATCATAAAAGTAAGCGGATAGTAACTAAATTTCATTGAATCAAAGATTTTGATTTGATATACTCGCGGTATGGTTGATTATTTAGTACGTCGATTGATCCCAAACTATGAAAATACCAAGGACTCCGCTGTGCGCAGTGCCGTAGGACGATTGTGTGGAATCATTGGGATCTTTGCGAATATTTTTTTGTTTGTCATCAAGTATGCGATCGGGGTTGTAGTGAACAGTATATCGATTCGCGCCGATGCGATCAACAATTTATCCGATGCCTGCAGCAATATCATCTCTATCGTATCCTTTCACGTATCCAATAAACCGGCCGATGAACATCATCCTTTTGGACATGAGCGCACGGAAACGATCGCTTCGATGTTTGTGGGATTGATCGTAGGCTATATCGGGATTGAAATGGCTCGCGAAAGTTTAGACAAGATCTTGCATCCGGCGACCCTGGACTTTCGTTATGTCACTTTGGTGATCTTGGGGATCTCGATCCTCGTTAAATTTTGGATGTATTTTTATAATAAGAAATTGGCCAAAGTTTATGATTCCAGTCTTTTAGAAGCAACGGCCCTGGATTCGATCAGCGATGTCATGGGGACGGGCGCTGTGCTGTTGTCAACGATTCTCTCTCCGGTGATTGGCTTCAATTTAGATGGTTTTATGGGGATCATCGTTTCGGTAATCATTTTGTTCAATGCGTATAAGCTGATCAAAGAAGTCATCAATTCTTTGTTGGGAGAAGCCCCCGATCCAGGGATTGTCAATAAGATCTCGAAACAGATCATGGAGAATTCGGAGGTCTTAGGGGTGCATGATCTGATGATCCATAACTATGGGCCGAATCGTTTGTTTGCCAGCGCCCATGTCGAGGTGGACTCTTCCCATGATATCTTTTTGGTCCATGATCAAATCGATAATATCGAACGCCGAATCAAAAAAGAGATGGGAATCGAGCTGGTGCTGCATATGGATCCGGTGCGGGTCAATGATCCGGAAACAGAACATTATAAAAGACTGGTCGCACAAGCGATCCAGTCCTTAAAGGTGAAATGGAGTTTTCATGATTTTCGAATCGTTGCGGGCCCCACGCATGTGAATCTGGTCTTTGATCTTGTGGTCCCTTTTTCGGATCCTTATACGGAAGAGCAGATCCATTCGATGCTCAGCGAACGAATAGAATCGGACAAACCTGTATATTTAGTGATTACGATCGATCATCCAATGGCTTAGACCTGGATGATCTTTTTTATGTCTCGGAGAGGCTCTAATTTCTCTTTGGAAACAGGGTTGGTGACTAATACATCGAATTCTCGGAATTTACAAAAGGAAAAAGGGGCAGAGTCTTCAAACTTGCTGGAATCCGTGACCATGATCATTTTCGAGGATTGATTCATGACGTGCCGTTTAAAGCCTAATTCATTGATGTTGGTGGAGGTGAAGCCGTCGCAGTTTTTAAAACCGTCGGTTCCCATGATAGCAGTGTCGATATGCACATGGTCAACGATCTCGATCGCAAAATGACCATATGCCCGCAAACCGGCATTATAGATCATGCCGCCCGCAAAGATGATATCAAAATGATAAGCGGCGCATTGTTGTGCTAAGGGCAAGGAGTTGGTCACAATCGTCAAACTTTTTTTCATCTGCAATGCAGGGAGTCCTAAAAGCACGGTGCTTCCAGAATCTAAAAAGACGACTTGACCATCTCTGATTTCATTAAAAGCTTGAATAGCGACCCGCTTTTTGGCTTCGGCGTTTTCCTGGTTTCGAAAAAACAGAGGAGTTTCCTGCATGGGATTATGGATCCGGGCATACCCATGTTCACGGATCAGCAGCGAATGAGCTTCCATCTCGTTGAGATCGCTCCGCAATGTTTCTGGGGTGACCTCCAGGCGTTTGGCCAGGTCGGTGATGCGAATGCGGCTTTCTTCCAACAGGATCTGACGGATCCGGGATTGACGAAGATCTTTTTTCTTGGACATAGGCACCTCCTGGATATTTTTAAATCATAAATAATTATAATATAAAAACTTTTGAATGAAGAAAATATTCTTTTGATTACAAAAAAGAACGAAAATAAATTGTGCTTTTTGATGATTTCGATACAATAACTGTGTCTGAAAAGACAAAACTAATCATATCTGTATCCTTCCTTAGACAAGGGATACAAAGATCCTTTAAACAGCCTCACGATGTTTTCGCTGAGGCATTTTTTTGTATATAGCCGTAAATGAAATGTTCTCCACATTTTGGAAATTCTTTGAGACGATTGTTCATGCGATAACTAAAAGTGTCCTGCGTATCTTTTAAGGTGTCATACGAACTCGGATGGATATTCTCCAGGGGGATCTTTAGATCTTTCAACATTTGAATATTGAGACCTTGATTATCAAATAAAGCTTTGTCGTCAGAAATTTGTTTTAAAAAAGGTGCTGTATCCATATCTATAGTTTGGATCTGCTCGATGACATCCTGCCCGATCTCCAAGGAATCAAACTGTAAAGAAGGGCCAAAATAGACCTGTGTGGTCTGAGGGTGGAGCAGTTGTTTTTGAATCAAATGAGAAACAGTTTTATCCGTGATTTTTTGAACGGTCCCTTTCCATCCTGAATGAATCGTGCATACGCAAGGAGTCGTAGGATCATAAACCAGGATTCCCAGACAATCGGCCGTAAAGACACCAATCAGGATCTCTGGTTCGGTCGTATAAAGGGCATCCACATTCAGAATGCTCGTATGTTTATCGAAGGCTCCTTTTCCTATATCTTTATGGGTTACATGATAAAACTGATCCGTGTGCTTTTGCCATGCCAAGGCCCAACGATCCAGCGGAAGGGTTTCTTTTTCCAACTGACGGCGATTTTCTAACACGCCCTGCGGGTCGTTGCTTACGTGCAGAGCCATATTGTTTTGGTCCGGTTTTGTGCGGTCTTTCATGGTAACGCCGCCGCAGATCGTTCCTTGGCAAAAAGTGATTTTTTTCATAGTTTCATCATATCAGACCAGGCCAAAGAGGCAAGAATAAGTTTTCTGAGTTTTTAGCACTATTTACTTGCGTTTGCTAAAGAATGTGCTATACTGTTAGCAGACAAAGAACAAGAGTGCTAGAAAGGAGTCTTGGCTATGGAATTAACACAACGACAGAAGATCATCTTTAAAACGATCGTGGATGAATTCACTCGCTGTGCTGAGCCGGTTGGATCCAAGACATTGATGCAGCTTTTGGATTTTCCTGTTTCATCCGCAACGATTCGTAATGAAATGGTTACGCTTGAAAAAGCAGGACTTCTGGAAAAGACGCATACTTCCAGCGGTCGTGTTCCGAGTCAAAAAGGCTATCGGTATTATGTCGAGCATTTGATGGAGACCAATTTGGATGTTCAGGTCAAAGATGCCTTGCAGGAAGTATTTGCCCAGCGACATTATTCCTTAGATGAAGTCGTGGATAAAAGCTGTGAGATCTTAAGTCATATGACCAATTTGACCAGCATCGTTTTAGGCCCGGACAGCCGATCTCAGAACTTGGCGCATGTGCAATTGATTCCCATCAGTGAACGAAGCGCGGTCGGTATCATCGTAACCGATCAGGGACATACCGAAAACAAGGTCTTTGATTTTGGAACGGAAGTTTCCGCCCAAGATATCAAAACGTGTATGGAACTGATGAATGATCAGCTCGTTGGCACCCCCATCAGTGAAGTGGTTGAAAAGATGAAAGAGATCGAACCTCTGATGGCTGCCAAAGTGGTCCGTCACGAAGTTCTTTTTGAAGCCTTTGTCACAGCCTTTATGCGATTTGCGACCGAAAAGGTCAAAGTCTCCGGCCGCAGCAATATGCTTTATCAGCCAGAATTCAGCGACTTAAACAAATTAAAGGAACTGATGAAAGTGTTGGAAAGCTCAAGCCTGTTTCATCAGTGGACAGATCAGGAAGACAATGTGGCCATCCAGATCGATAACCGAAATGAACTGATCCAAATCGGAGATTGCTCGGTCTTGACCACAAAATTCCACTATACCAATGATGAGGAAGGCCAGTTGATGGTCGTAGGGCCGAATCGTATGCAGTATTCCAAGGTCATTGCGTTAATGGATTATATGTCCAGCGTGATCGAGGATGTCTTCACGAATAAAGGAGGCGGAAAGAAGAATGAGTAAAAAGAAACAAAAACAGGAAGAAACGGTAGAAACCGTAGAAAAAGAATCGGAAGAAGTGAAAGAACAAGAACCCCAGGAAGAAAATTCTTTAGAAAAAGAAATTGAGCAGCTCAAAGAAGAGCTGGCAAAGGCAAAGAATGATGTTGCCAGAGCTTATGCCGATACAGAAAACATGAAAAAACGTCTGCAGAATGAAGCGGATATGACAAAGAAATATCGTTTCCAGCAGGCGGGACTGGAGATCCTTCCTATCTTGGACGGAATGGAACGTGCTTTGTGCGTACAAAGTGAAAATGAAGAAGTGATGAATTATGTCAAAGGGTTTGAGATGATCCATCAGCAGCTCGTCCAGGTTTTGACCAATGAAGGAATCCAGGAAATTGAAGCGATGGGAAAACCTTTCGATCATAATACGATGCAGGCTTTGATGCAGGAAACCAAGGAAGGTGTAGAAGCCGGGATCGTATTGGAAGTGATGCAGAAAGGGTATATGTTAAAGGATCGTATTTTACGACCTGCTTTAGTAAAAGTGAGTGAATAAGGAGGAATCGACTATGGCAAAAATTATTGGAATCGACTTAGGTACAACAAACAGTTGTGTTGCGGTCATGGAGGGAAAAGATTCAAAAGTAATCCCGAACCCGGAAGGAAATCGTACAACACCAAGTGTTGTCGCATTCAAAAATGGAGAACGTATCATTGGAGATGCTGCGAAACGTCAGGCAGTGACAAATAAAAATACGGTCTCTTCCATCAAACGTTTGATGGGTACCAATGAAAAAGTAGAAGCAGAAGGAAAACAGTACACACCGCAGGAAATCAGTGCGATGATCCTGCAGTACTTAAAATCTTATGCTGAAGATTATTTAGGAGAACCGGTAACCAAAGCGGTTATCACCGTACCGGCTTACTTCAACGATGCCCAGCGTCAGGCAACGAAAGATGCCGGAAAGATCGCCGGACTGGAAGTAGAACGTATCATCAACGAACCAACGGCCGCTGCCTTGGCTTATGGTATCGATAAGACCGATAAAGAACAGAAAGTTCTGATCTATGACCTAGGAGGAGGAACTTTCGATGTTAGTATCTTGGATCTGGCCGATGGTACTTTTGAAGTTCTTTCTACCAATGGGGATACCCATCTGGGAGGCGATGACTTCGATAACGTATTGGTTGACTGGATGGCAGAAACATTCCGTAAAGAAAACGGAATCGATCTGAAACAAGATGCGATGGCATTGCAGCGTTTAAAAGAAGCTGCTGAAAAAGCGAAAAAAGATTTAAGTGGTGTGATGCAGACGCAGATCAGTTTGCCATTTATCTCGGCAGGAGCCAGTGGACCTCTTCACTTCGAAGCAACATTAACGCGTGCGAAATTTGATGAAATGACCAAATCGCTGGTAGATCGTACTTTGATCCCGATCGAAAACGCATTGCGTGATGCCAAACTTTCCAAAAATGAGATCGATCAAGTTCTGTTGGTCGGTGGATCCACTCGTATCCCGGCCGTTCAAGAAGCGGTACGCAAGGCATTAGGCAAAGATCCAAATCATTCGGTCAACCCGGATGAAGCTGTTGCGATGGGCGCTGCGATCCAGGGCGGTGTCATTTCAGGCGATGTAAAAGATGTTCTGTTGTTGGATGTTACCCCATTGTCATTAGGAATTGAAACCATGGGTGGTGTTATGACGGTATTGATCCCTCGTAATACAACGATCCCAACAAGTAAATCACAGATCTTCTCAACCGCTGCAGACAATCAGCCGGCTGTGGATATCCGTGTATTACAAGGGGAACGTCCAATGGCTGCCGACAATAAAGAATTAGGAAACTTCCAGCTGACAGGAATTGCTCCGGCACGCCGTGGGGTACCTCAGATCGAAGTGACTTTCGATATCGATGCCAATGGTATCGTACATGTCAGCGCCAAAGATAAAGGCACAGGAAAAGAACAATCCATCACGATTCAGAACTCAAGCGGATTGAGTGATGCGGAAATCGATCGTATGGTTCGTGAAGCCGAAGAGCACAAAGCCGAAGATGAAAAACGTAAAGATGAAATCGATTTACGAAACCGTGCCGAAGGCTTTATTGCTCAGATCGATGCCATGTTAGAGGACGGCAAGGATAAGATCGATCCAAAACAAGCAGAAGAAACAAAGAAACTGCGTGACGATCTGCAGAAATCCTTGGACGAAAACAACATGGATGATGTTCGTAATAAATTGGATGCTTTGGAAAAAGCTGCTCAGATGGCAGGTCAGCAGATGTATCAGCAGCAAGCCAATGACCAGGCCAATACAAACACGCACACCAACGATGATGTCGTGGATGGCGAATTCACTGAAAAACACTAAGATTCAAAGTTCTAGCAGTCGCTAGAACTTTCGTTTGAGATAGGAGGGACAATCATGGCTGAAAAAAGAGACTATTATGACGTTTTGGGCGTGAGTAAAAGTGCCACAGATGATGAAATCAAAAAAGCCTATCGGAAACTGGCCATGAAATATCACCCCGATGTAAACCATGATCCGGGTGCCGAAGACAAGTTCAAAGAAATCAACGAAGCATATGAGGTCCTAAGCGACAAGGAAAAACGAGCTCGTTATGACCAGTTTGGCCATGCGGGTGTCGACGGATCCTTTGGGCAAGGCGGATTCCAGGGCGGATTCTCGGATTTCGGCGATCTGAATGATATTTTTGGGTCCTTTTTTGGCGGATCCGGCTTTGGATTTGGCGGTTCTTCGCGCCGTAATTCCAACCAGCCTCGCCAAGGACAAGACCGTTATATGCAGATGCGCATCAGCTTCATGGATGCCATTTTCGGCAAGACAGAGACCATCTCTTTAGAAGTGGATGAACAATGTCCGCATTGTCACGGCAGCGGGGCGGAAACGCCTGGCGATGTGCAGACGTGTCCGACATGTCATGGCTCAGGGTATGTCATGACTCAGCAGAGAAGCATGTTTGGCGTGATCCAGCAACAGTCTGTCTGTCCAGACTGTCATGGAACGGGTAAAAAAGTATCGCGTGCCTGTCATCAATGTCATGGAAAAGGATATGAGCATAAACGAGTTAAGTTAGATATCAAGATCCCGGCCGGTATCTCGACGGGGCAGCAGATCCGCATTGCCGGCAAAGGAGAACGAGGATCCAATGGCGGACCGAATGGGGATCTGTATATCGAGATCATCGTACAAGCGCATTCTACTTTCAAACGGGAAGGCAATGATATTTATATCCAGATTCCAATCAGCGCTTTGGATGCGACGATTGGAACAAGTGTACAAGTTCCGACCGTTTATGGGGATGTTGAATTAAAGATCCCGGAAGGAACACAGCCCAATACGAAGTTCCGTTTAAAAGGAAAAGGAGTCAAGACTTCCCGAGGGACTGGTGATGAATTTGTCGAAGTACAAATCGAGATCCCGAGAAAATTGACAAGAAAAGAACGTGAACTCTATGAACAGCTTCGTCACGGACAAAAAGAAAGTCCGTTTGAGCGCTTCAAAAGATCCTTTAAATAGAAAAAGTGAACGCGGTTCACTTTTTTTCGTTTGGGATCAGTCTAAGACCGCAAGCCCATGAGCATCCAATAATTCATTGGTTTTCATTAGATCATAATGATGATGGATGGCATAGATCAAAATGGCATCTTGCTTCACTTTGGCATACAAAGAGCCATTGTTGCTGAGGGCGAGTAGATTGTTGGTCTGATGCAGATCCAGCTGCATGGCAATCGCAATCTGCAATACTTTATCGCGTCCGGGATGTTTAGATCCATCAAAGATCTGGTAGGCATAGTTTCTTTGGATATTTGTTTTGGCAATGATCTCATTTCGCTTCAGTTTTTTTGACTCCATCAAAGCCTGCAGATAACTCAAGAAATCCAAGTCAGGGATCTGTTGAAGAATCTCGGGCAGGGGCGTGGCGTTTTGAAGCAGTTCTAAAAGATGCTGTGTGGGAACCATAACATTAAACTCCTTTTCAAATATGGTAAAATACCTAAGAAAGATAGGCAAGATAAAAATGACACCTCCTCTGTTTCAAACGAGACGAGTATTAAAAGAAACTCCTTCTAAGAAGATTTCTTTAGTTTTGCGCAAGCGCGACCAAACCCTATGGATCCAAAGAGAATTGGAACATGGGGATTTTTTCGTGTTTGAAAGTTTGAAAAAGAGTCGGATCTCTGGGATCCCTGCAATTGAGCAAGTCATGATTCAAGAAGGCCGTCTGGTCGTGTTAGAAGAATATATCCAGGCTCCGACTTTAGATACTCTCTATCCTGTATCGGAACGGCAGGCGGCGGATATTCTTTGTCAGTTATGCGACATTTTGGATGCTCTGCATCATTTGGATCCGCCGATCATTCATCGCGATATCAAACCGGAAAATATTTTTTATCGCGCCGGAAAAGTCATCTTGTTTGATTTTGATATTGCCCGACAGTATGACCCGCAAAAACATCGGGATACGACTTTGTTGGGAAGTGCGGGGTATGCTTCTCCGGAACAGTTCGGCTTTGATCAATCGGGGCCGCAAAGTGATATTTATTCATGCGGCAAATTATTTTTGATGTTGTTGACGGGAAAAATTGAAGGCAGAGCGAATGGAAAGTATGCATCCGTCATTGAAAAGGCCATTCAATTGGATCCTCATCATCGATATGAAACGGCACGCCAGTTCAAAGCGGCCATCCAAGGAAAACAATTTGTGATCCCGGGCTGGAACAATGCGACAACCAAAGGAAAAGTGCTTTCCTGGGTGGGATACATTTTGAATCTTTTGATGGTCATTTCCATTGATACGTCTCACAATACATCGCTTCATTTTGATTTTTTGTATTTAGTGGGATGTTTTAGCGTCTTTGGGTGGTTAGAGCTTCTTTACTGCAATCGTCAAAGATTGCTTCGCTATTCATCAAAAGGCGTTCGGATCTTAGCTTTTTTGGGTATCTATTTCGCTCTTTTGATTGCCGGGATCACAATCTTGATGATCTTGGATTATGCTCTGAGCATACCATTTTGATCTTGATTTTCTGTATACTCCAAAAGTGAAAACAGAGTTTTTATGAAGGAGGATCAGAAGATGAAAAAAATACTGTCGGGTTTTCTTGTATTGACGTGCTTATTGGGGATGAGTGCATGCTTGTCAGATGAAGAACCATCCACAGAAGGTGGAGAAGTCAAACAGGAAGAACAAAAAAGTGAATACGCCCTCAATGAGACCGCGGAGATCGAGGGAGTGAAGTATACTTTGACTGCGGTGGAAAGAAACAGCGGTTTCAGCTACAACACGCCCGAATCGGGGAAGGAATATGTGATCGTTACGGTGTCCATTGAAAACGGCTCAGAAGATAAAGTGGATTACAATCCCTATAATTTTAAGATGTTGAATTCTCAAGGACAGGAGATCGATAATGCGTTCGTTGTGGATTTAGATAATCAGCTGGATTCGGGAGAATTGACGCCGGGCGGAAGCATTACCGGGCGGATGTGTTTTGAAGAACCAGCCGGAGATACCGGGTTAAAACTCAATTATTATGACAATATCTTTAACGAGGAACCGAGCTGCTCTTTTGTATTAGGGGCATAAAAATAGAACGAGGGGGCCTCGTTCTTTATTTTGATTCTTGTTGTTTTTTGGCTTTGATCCGATCGGAATCTAAGAAAAACATCGTAAAGGTTGCCCTCGAAAGCAAGGTATTGCGATCATTGAAGATGAAGACCTCATAGACTCCAGTGGTTCGGCCGCGCGAGATCTCCTGAGCGATCCCGATCAGTTTACCGCCTCGTCCGGGTTTGATATAGTTGATCGTTCCTGTCAAGGTGACACTGTCACGGCCGGTCGCAAAACTGGCAGCTCCAGCTACGGTATCGGCCAGGGAAAATAAGGCCCCGCCGTGGACAAAACCATGGATATTTAAGATCTGTTCGTCAATGATCATTTCGACTTTGGCATAACCTTGTCGAACTTCGGTAACGCGCATATCATTGCTTTGAAGAAACATGGAAGAGCTGTTGAGGCGTTCCATGAGTTGTTCGTTGTTCTTTTCGATTTCCATGTGCATTCCTCTTTCGTCTACCCCATTGTAGCATATTCCTTCCTTCTGTTATAATACTTTGCGTGTAAGGAG
>NZ_CALVBG010000030.1 GCF_944325745.1 uncultured Faecalicoccus sp.
ATCCAGAATATATCGTCAATCACCCTGAATTAGCAGAAGAGGAAGATCAATAACGACCTTCCTCTTTTAATTTTTTCATTTCTTCATCAAGAACACTGCGAAACTGAAACTCTTCAACATCTTGGAGTCCGATATGATATAGAAGATGGATATCCTCCTGATCAAACAAATAGAAGTGTTGTGAATCCAAGGTTCCCTCCGGCCAAAGGCAGGCAGCATAATCATAAACCTTAGAGGAATCTTTCTGGGCCTGCAAACGCCCCACGATCATCAGTTTTTTCGTTCCGTTCTTTAATGTGACAACGGTCCCAATCGGCATCAACTCTTTCATGCGCATCGTTCTCCTTTCTTATTTTAGTAGCTGACGTTGATCTTAAAACCTAGACCGGCGATAAATCCCAACTTTGTTCCAAACTCCCACTCTCGATTCTTGTGATGATAAGAAAGCTTTGCTTCGGCACTGCCTATGGAGCCTTCCGCCGTCAAGGTGATGCGGGCCCCAAAAAAATTAAATGCCAAGCTTGCTTCCCCGCGAAGCGCTGCTGCCCCGACACCCGCTTCCAAAGTTTGTTCGTTCTGACTCAAGACACAAGTGGCTTCGGCATAGATCGTGCCTGCAGATCCTTTGGCACTGGCCGTGGCATACACATTATTCGTTCCTACACGGCCGCTGACCTGAGTGGACAATAACGAAGCCTGGGCTTTGGCACTGACTTCCAGACGCGGGTCCCACTCCTTATCTTTCCAAAGTCCGATCTCACAAGACCCTTTGACTTGAAAATCCCCAATCTTGGCGCGTGCCGTAGCACTGGCATAACGCATTCGAAACGTAGCTCCCGCCTCTTTATAGGCCCAGGAAGCACTGGCGGAAAGAGTCGTTTTTTTATCTTGTTTCATCAAATGCGCAATCGCATTCCAATTCTCATAATGACTGGTCTGCACACTTCCATTTTGAATATAAGTGGAAACATATCCGCTGTTCCAAAGGTTGTTTTCTGCCGCTTCATACACATTGGCACTCTGATTTAAATGATTAACCAAGCCGTTGACAAGGCTTTGGATCTGAGAATGGCGCTGAACGATCGAATATTTTCCGTTCTCGACAAACGCCTTTCGGCGACAAGCCAGCCCTAGGGCAACATCGCGATAGATTCCCGTATCAATTGGCATCGATGATCAGCTCCTGAATCTGAAGTTGGATCATTTGATACAATTTTGAAAATTGAAGAGCCAAAGCTATACCTTCTCTAGGCTCGGCTCCCAGTTCCATTCGCTGTTTTGCCCATAAGACATACTGTGCCAATTCTTCATAATACAATTTCAAACTTGGATTCATACTTGGATCCCTTGCGAAAGGATCTGTTCATTTTCCTGATAGGTCTGCGCTGTTTGATCTAAAAAGACCGCATATTGATCCAGCGCTTCTACATAGGAACGAAAGACAGGATCCAATTGTTGAAACTGTTCCATCAATCGCATAGATGCAGGCGACTGCCAAATCGACTCGATCTGGTGCATGCGATTTTGGATATCATGAAACAAAGCCTGCACATTCTGATTCATGGCCTTTAACTGGCTGGCATATTGAAAGACTTCCTGAGAAGAAATATGTAATGATGACATCCACGACCTCCTTTATGCCAATGTCCTCGCCTTGGCCACACGGTCCTCCTGGACTTGTTGATAAAGACGAGCACTTTGCGACAAATATTGAGCATATTCCTCGATCACATTGGTCAGTTGTTGTAGATGAGGTCGAAACTGATCCAATTGATTGATGAAAGCTTGATGATCACTTCCCTGCCAAATTCCTTGCATCTGATGCATACGGGCATAAATTTGATCGATCATCTGTTGATATTGAGAAGATTTCTGTTTTAGATAAGCAGCTCCTTGGGCCACTTCTTCAATATTGACTGATATTTTCATTTCCTTTTCACTCCTACACTAAAATAAAATGATCTCCGCTCAAAACGGCATTGTTTCCAAAAGACAGCTCAGGGTCTAAAACTCTGTCGTTTTCTAAATGATAGAAAAAATGATCAAACTCCGTTTTCGGAAGCTCCCAAGACCGTGAGATATCCTCTAAAAAAGTGCGAACCAGGACAACATCCCGAATCCAAACATGATGGATCTTTCTTTGATCAAATATCCGGATATGCAACAAAAAATCATTCATGCTCATTCTCCTTTCCTTCTAGACAAAAGACCTCATCCCGGATCCATGCGATACACTCCGTCGGCATCTCCAAAGGTATCGTTCGCTTCAACAAATACACATGCTCACGCAATCCTTTTCCCATCCATACGATATCCGCATCATAGATCAATGAGAGAAACTCAGGACATTGGGTATCTAAGTCATGGGCTAACAAATCAAACAAATAGACATCTCCCGGAATCAAAGCGTTCTTTTGGATCACCAGATCCATCTGTTTCAGCTTGGAAATAAATTCTTTTTCCAGCACATCTTGTATAGAGGGTTGCACATAGGCAAAAACCAGTTTTCTTTGTTTGGACCAAAAAACATCTTTCTGGCGAATCGGATCAAATCCTAAATAGAAATCGTCTTGGATCGCTTTGAATAGAAAACTTGGATCGCTTGTCTTGGAGATCTTTCCTTCAAAGTGATGAAATAAGATCTTATGCAGTTGATTCTTTTCGAAGATCAAGCCTTTTTCATGCGTACAAGAAACATTGGCGGCCACATAACAGCTGAAAAATTCACGAATCTCGTCAATGGACCGATAAGAAATACAGATTCTTTGATGCGCTAAAGAAAGCCAGGACTTTGCTTTTTGATCGCATGTGTCAAGGAGAACGATCCACGTACACTTCGGATCTTGAAGAACTTGCAGCTGATCCAATGTCAATCGATTCCCCGGGATCAGCCAAAGAGATGGGCTTTGAAAACTGTCGATGCGGCACACCTGATGCATACTCAAAACTTCATCAAAACATGACAAGGCCAATGGCTCTATCCCATAAACAGGCTCCTGGATCCAACCACAAATATTTTGCAGCCACGCTTTTGTTTCAGAAAAGAAGGAAGAATAGACCACTGTGATCGTTTGGGGTTTAGGAGCCCAGACAGACATCGAACAAGACTCACAATGATCGATCAATGCGATCTCCTGCTTTTCAAAAGCATTTTGATCAAACGGACAGACGATCCAATCACTTTTTGAGTTGGATTTCGGAATTGACGATGCGATCTGTTCAAATAAAGACCATTGTTCTTGATGATAGCCGCCGATCGTCTTTCCGGATTCATCCACTTCACGATATCCGTCTATAAATCGAGCCGTCTTTTCTTGAAGATAAAAGCTTCTTCCTTGCCATTCTTTTGATTCATTTTGTACTTGTAAGATAAATTCTCCCGGCAATTTCAGATTTTGTGCCTGTTCGTGGTGAAGAACTTCGTAGGAATCCATCTTCGAGCCTACCTGCAAGCAAATTCGAAAGCCAGTATTGGCCCATATTTGATCATCGATCACACCCATAGGTTTTTGGGTTGACATCAGACAATGGATCCCTAAAGACCTGCCGATACGGGCGATTTCTTTGAGTTGACTCATAAAATCCGGAAGGATCATCTTCAATTGGGCCATTTCATCGATCACCACCAAAACATGGGCCATCGGGTGTTCAAAAAGCACTTCGTTGTAAGCGTCGATATGAACTTTCATCCCTGGATGTTCTTTCGCAAAAGTTTGCAGTTTTCTTTGGCGCTCTTTTAAAAAGGCTTGCAGACTGATTCCAAAACGAGTTGCTTCTTCTGTTTCCAGATTGGTCAGGTATCCTTTACAGTGAGAAAATTCATAAAATGCCTGTCCAAAAGCACCGCCTTTAAAATCAATCAACAAATATTGAAGTTCATCAGGTGTATTCAAAGCGACCAATTGTAATAACAGATTAGTCAGCAATTCGCTTTTCCCGCTTCCGGTCATCCCCGCGATAAAACCATGCGGACCATGCTGAGATTCACTTAGATCCAAGTACACGTTCTGATGATCTCGACTCATCCCTAATACCACTTTTAATTCGGGACGACGGCCTCCTTTCTTTGGCTTTTGAAAAAGCGAAAGAATTGATTGAGAGGATTCCTCTTGATTCTGCAACAGACAGATCTGTCGATACAGTTCCATGGAGGGGCGGCTCCATGGAAGCTGTCCGGGATACAGAACCTTTTGTGGATCCGTTACGACATCTGTAATGCATAATGCTTGAGGAAGCTTGTTTACATCGACAAAGGATTCACGGATCAAAAACACGAATTCATCGTCAGGATCCAGCTCTTGTTGCAGAGCTTCCCATTCTTGTTGATTGCGAACCAAACTCAAGCGGCCACGGATCTGGCATCCCGGATGCATCAAAAAAGGATGATGAGGATCCATTTGAGAGTCGATCCAAATCCATTTGCGGCCCGTACGATATCCGCGCAAGACCCATTGAAGAAATAAAGACTCGACCAGTTCCTGGGATAAAGGATGGATACAAACTCGATCCTGTTGACGAAGAAGGTATAGTCCTTTGATGGGTGTTAAAAGACTTTCAATCAACTTCGCCTGTTTTTGATACAATGGTTCATCGGCCTGCAGATAATTTGGTTTTCGATATTGAACTTTCAGCCAGGAAACATTTCTATACCCGATCCAAAGTTCAAAACCACAAGCCGCTTGATTATGAAAATTCGATAGTTTCAGATCATAGAAACGGACTTGTTGGGCAATGATCTGCTGAATGTTTTGTTTTTGGACAAGGATCTGTGCTTGAAAATCTTCCAGATAACGCAAATACTTGGTTTCTTGTTTTTTGATTTCTTCTCGTTGGTCTTTAAAGGTAATATGACGGTTCCATAATCCATAACCGGCAAATGCCAAACACATTGAAACCGAATTCAACAACAGCATGCTCATCGAAGATTTTTGTTCCGGCATCCATAACCAGATCACCGCAGCACTGCACAAGCCGGAGATCAAGATCAAGAAAGAAGAACCAACAGCCTGAAACCACTTTGTTTTCTTAAGGGGAGCCAAAGTTTGCGGACTTTCCAATTCTGCTTCGACGCCATTCCATTCAGGATAGGAAGCCGGGATAGCTGATAATTGTGGAATGTCTGGTTTAGAAAAAGTCGAGATTCTTGGAATCATTCCTTTCCAGGAAAAACCAGTCACGAGCACTTCATCAAACCAATAGAGTTCCTGATTCCCAAACACGATATGATCCCCTGGCTTTAAACGGCAATCCCTTTCTCTTCTGCCATTGACATACGTCCCATTGGTACTGCCAGGATCTTCAAGATGATCGTGACACAGTACAAAATGAATCTTAGAAATCGTCGGATCTTGTAAAGAAATCGTACAAGCTAAGTCTCTGCCAAAGGTCATCTTTTGACAAAGCGGGATCAATTCCCAGGAATCGGGTTTAGGGGCCAACTGGATCGTCCATTCTCGAATACGGACTGCGTTTTTCGTTAATCGAATCTTTTTGTCTGGCAAGATCAGATAGATGGATTCTCTTTCTTTTTGGAACTTCAAGCCCTCAGTGACAAGTTCTGCATCGACTTCCGGAAATAGACATCGATCATTTTTCAAGATCTTGATTCGCACCATGTTTTCTTAAGATGATCACTGCCACAGCTCCGACAAGCCCCACCATTCCCATCAAGATCCAAGGGATCCATGAAAAAGCTTCTTCTTCCAGAATTTTTAAAGTCTTATAAAGAGTGGTGGTATTATCAGAATGATCAATGGCTTTGGCTTCGATTTTCGTAATCGGATCTTCGATCTCAAATTCTAGATATTCATTTCCTAAGGCATCTTTTTTCAAAAGATTCAGATTGACTTTTTCTTCATTGATGAGGATCTCGACGAATCGATCTTGTGAATACGCCTGCGTATTGACTAACGTAATACGAACACGATCGCCCAACTGAAGTTTCGACAGATCGCCGTCTTTTCCAGCACGGATCTGGATCAAAGGTCGGGTGTGATCCTGGATTTCTTCTTCTTGTTTTTCTAATACCACTTGATGAGAGTCATTGATTTTCCAGGTTCTCTGTACCTTTTTTACATCTTGTAGATTTCCAGGGATCCAACTGGTATAACGTGTTTTGATTTCTTTTTCTTCCAATTCCTTTTCTGGTTTTGTCTGTTCGATCGTATCTTTAATAGGCGTTTGTGGAACCACAGGCATGACCGGAGGAATGACTTGCAGTTCAAATGCATATGCCCCGATATTACCCGCCGGGTCTTGTCCTTGGATCCATAAAGAAAGAAGGGAATGATCCGGCCAAGAAGCCCAAAAAGAATTCAGATCCTGGATCTCGATTTCTTTACCCTGCATCCAGGCAAAGACTTTCATCTGTACAGGTTCATCCCAAACCAAATTCAAAGAAGAATGTTCTGAAAACACATTCAATGTTCCTGGACGCAAGATCTGATCATGATGAAATAGAGTGAGAGCCGGCTTTTTGGCATCGATCGTCACCTGTTGCTCTTGTGTAAATGAACGCCCAAAGAAATCAGACCCCTTCACTGTGATTTGATAGGTGATGACTTCCCCATCTCTTTTAAAAAGCGTTCGATCTTCTAAAGAAGAATATGTCTGGATCGATTGTCCATCATCAACATTTACTTCCACTTTTTCAATAAAATCTGGTCCGTTAAATTGAACGAGAACATTCTGGTTAGATAATGTTGCTTCTGGAAGAATCTGGACTTCAGGCTCTTCACAAGAAAAGAAAAAGGTGAACGATTCTGAATTATTGATCAATATCGGAGCCTCACAATCTCTATATTTCAATTTCACTTGAATCTCACCAGACCTAGGCAACGTAAAATGAACTTGATCTTTTCCTAGGCAATCTATTGTTTGCTCAAGAGTTTTATCAATATAGATCTCTGCCTGGACTTCATCTAAACAAGTCGATCCAAATTGTATATACTGCGTATCTTTTAACGTGTACATTGAATCCAGCTCGATTTGTACTTTTAAATCGGATAGACCATGCACTTCAATTTCTTTTGTGATTGTCTCTTCTAAAAGATCAGTGGCTTGGATCAAAATCTTTTGATTTTCTAAACTTACAGGGATGTCAAAAGCTCCTTCTACAATTTCAAAAAGGTAGGGATCCTCATCGATCCAAACCGAGACGGATTGAATATCCTCTTTGACAAAGACCTCTAAAACACTTGATTGCCTCAGATCCAGATGACCTTGCACCTCTTCTTGATTGCACCAGACCGATAAGAGCGGCTCTGGACCTTCAGTTTCTATAGGTGGTGGTTTTTCTTCCAGGGCAAAAACAGATATAGGCATGCCAAATGCCAGACAAAACAATAAACATAGTATCTTTTTCATTCCATCCTCCTGTCCCAATCCTTAAAGATCGCAACGATTTCTTCTTCTTGAAACTCTTGCAGCCACAAATCCGGGATCTTTAGATCTTTGATATCTTGTGTTCTTAAAAATAGGATGTACTCCACATGAACAAGAGTCAGTTTACGAAAGCTCTCTTTTTCCTCAAGGACCAATTCCTGGTCCCAAGTAAATACCAGTTCGTTCACGAGGTTTCGTTCTTCTTTTTCTAAGACGATCTCTTTATCTAATAAAGCTTGTTCGATCTGTAGAAAATGATGGACTTGATTTAAACCTGATTTCTCATGAATGATTTGATCCAAAAGAATTTGAATATCCGAGTAGGACAATGGATCCTGAAAACGCAGCACTGACAATTGCGACTGTAAAGGAAGAGATTCTACCGTTTCTTCCGGGACATGCTCCATCAGATAGCGAAGAATCTTTTCGTTCCCGGTCAAGATCCCTTGCTCTAGAAAATAAGAAGCTGCCGTCACATCTTTTAAAACATCATTTTCAAAACGTTCATCGATGATCCATTTTGATAAAAGTTTCTGTGCTTTGGTGTATCGTGACCCTTCTATTCCTTGAAGTTCGTTTTCATATTCCTGGATAATGTCGACAGGGGTAAAAGATCGAAACATTGTGAAGAAAACAGACAGAATGATTGAAATGATTAAAATTCCGATCCTTCTTCCCCATAACAATCGATAAAAGCCTTGTCGGGCCTGCGAAATGGAAGCGTATCGCTTCAACGGATCTTTTCGCCTGCATTTCCAAAGCCAAAATCGCATCCATCCGAACGGAAAGAGCGATCGAAACACAGCTCCCATCGTATAAATATCCGTTGTCTCCTCCTTTCTTCGCGAATCCAAAAGCTCAGGAGCCATATATTTTTGTGTTCCTAAACTCGCCTTATGCGAACCAATCGGAATACAGGCATTAAAATCGATCAAACAAAGACGTTCTTGTACAATCATCAAATTTTCTGGTTTCAGATCAATATAAAGAAATCCTTGTTCATGAAGTTTTTCCAAGAGGTCCATCAGTTCCAAGATGAAGTTTTTACGGCATCGTCTCCACTGCCTTTGATGCGTTTGGATCCATGATCTTAGATCTTCTCCCTCCAACCATGTTTCCATCAATACGATAAAACGATCATCTTCCCATACATCCATCAGCTGCGGAATATAAGGGCTTTGGATTTGAGACAAAATATCGATCTCCACCTTGAACTGGTGATACAAAAGAGGAGAGCATTGTAATCGATCCAATGTTTTTTGAACATACCGTTTTCCAGTCATTTGATCTTCTACGAGGTCGACCCATAAGTCTTGTTTCTTAGATAAGCTTTGACAAAGTTGATATCGTTCACGATTAGGCATCTTCTTGTCGGAAACGGAAACTTACACCGCCAAAAGTCACGATCATTTGGTCTTTGAGACGCATCTTGCGGATCACCTTCTTATCATTGAGATAAGTCCCATTTTTACTTTTCAAGTCTTTGATATAGTATCGGTCATTCTCACAAAGAATCTCGGCATGTTTTAAGGAAATAGAGTCTTCAGGTAATCGTATGTCCGAGGCAATGGAGCGACCAATCGAGGTAGATTCGAAATGAAGCTCAAACCGCTGATCCCCCGAGAGGGTTTCTAAATAAGCCCCTTGTTCGATCGTTTGACCTATCAGTTGCGTGTGATCCTGAGAGGGTGCGGATGCAACGGATGAATCATATAAAGCGTGAATGGGTTCTTTTAAACGAAATGCCGTTTTTTTATGATTCCAAAAAAACACATTCCGTTTCGGATGAAATACTCGTTTTAGCTGATCCAGTCCTAGAACCAGATTGGGCAGCGAAAATTCTTTTGCCTGTAAGAATCGGACCAAAAATCCCGGGATCTCATAATCTGTTGTTGTTTTGAAATGATCTCGAAGGTACTGGACCCACTCCTGGATCCGTTCTTTTTGGAACATCCACTCTTCCAGCTGTAAAGGTACGACCAAAAAGAAAAAGGCATCACCATATCCGGAAACAAAGACGAAGGATGGATCGAATAAGACAGGTTTGTTGCGATTGACCGCAATCGCACATTCGAAAAGATTCTTTAAGAAAAGATATCCGTCTTCGTTTTCAAAGGTTACTTGTTCTAAAAAATCGGACAAAGTGACCAAATCCTGGATCGAATACCGAATCAATGCCCGTTTTGGATCATGAAGCATCGACTTTAGGCAATAATCGTCCGCAGCCATTTTTTTAAAGATATGGACATCCAGTTTTTCTGGATGATTTAAAGCAACTTCCAGAGTCGAAGATGATCTTGAAATGACGCGGATCCATTCTTGCATACAGCTCACCTCTTTGTAACCTCACTATTAGATACGGTAAGAAATGACAAAAATTCAAAAAAAAGTTAAAATTTTTTTTATGAACGCCAGAAAATGGATCTATTTCTTTTTATTTTGCATTTTAAATCCTTTGATCAATCTACTTCCCTTTTATTGGATCGATATTTTTTACGATAATCTCAGCTACATCGGCAACACTCTGGGACACCCTGTCTATTTGATCCTTTGGGCTTGTTTAAGTGCTTTTGGTTTTTATGATCTGTCATTGCGCTGCTGGCAAAAGACACTATTCCCGTATTCAAAAAATCTTCATCGGATCCTCTGTGCCAGTATGGTGCTTTCCTGTATGATTCCTTATGCCCCTCAATCTGCCTTTTGGATCCAGGACCTCCATGTCTGGATTGCCATTCTTAGCGTAGGTACTTTTGTATTAGAGTGGCTTTATTATTTCGGCTGGAAAAAAGATCTTGTCTTATGGGAAAAACTTTTACTGGCAAGTTTTGTCTTCTCCTTTCTATGCCTTTGTATCCCTGGCCATATCACAGCCAGTACCGAGATCAGTTTTTCAACACTCGTAAACCTCATTTTAGTTAACGTGGCATTTTCTGAAAGGCATGCTACAATAAAGCCATGAAAATCATCAATTCAACACAGAACAAAAAGTTAAAACAACTTTGTAAACTCCATACAAAAAAAGAAAGAGACCACACTGGACTCTTTCTTGTAGAAGGCATGCATATGATCGAAGAAGCAAAATGCGCCCATTGTCTAAAGGAGGTTTTTTTATTAGAAGGAATGGAACCGCTTTTTGAAGATCGGGCAACGGTTTGTTCCGCTCCCGTTATACAAAAGCTGTCCAACCAGAATTCACAGGCAAAGATCATCGGTCTGTGTGAAAAGCCAAAACAAGATCCTAAGCAGGAGAAGGCCATCCTGATCCTGGACGATATTCAAGATCCTGGCAATGCCGGAACACTCATCCGAACTGCTTTCGCATTTGGGATGGACAAGATCTATTGCTCAGAACACACGGTTGATTTTTATAATCCGAAAGTTTTACAAGCTTCGCAAGGTGCCATTTTTCATATTCCGATCCAACGAGGTGCCCTTGAAGAAGTGATTTCTTCTCACCAAAAAGAAGGAATGAAGATCTTGGGTACCAGCCTTCATCAGCGATCCATATCTCTGGGCGACGTACAGATCCAAGCTCCTTATGGGATCGTTTTAGGCAATGAAGGACAAGGCGTTCATCCCGAACTGTTAGATCTTTGCGATACGCTGATCAAGATCGAGATGGAACAATTCGAAAGCCTCAACGTTGCGATTGCCGGAGGAATTTTGATGTATACATTAAGGAGCCGATTCCAAGATGCATAAAATCAAAATGTATTTTAGAAGCCTTTCTGCCGCTTTAAAAATGGAAGTGCGGGAACATCGCTCTTCGTTCCTGGTCTATTCGATCTTGCGTTTTCTCGTTCTATTGGTTTTGATCCGTCAGATCATGCTGGGAAACTACGAAAACATCTTTACATGCATTTTGACATTGCTTTTGTTCTTAGTACCCAGCTTTGTGCAATTGACTTTTAAAGTCGAACTTCCCATCTTTCTCGAGATTCTGATCCTGGTCTTCATCTATGCTGCTGAGATCTTGGGAGAAATCGATAACTATTATTTTTCGATTCCTTATTGGGATACGATCTTACATACGATCAATGGTTTTGTTTGTGCTGCTGTAGGCTTTTCAACTGTCAGCTTACTCAACCGCAGTCAAAAGATTCAATTTGCTCTTTCGCCAATCTATATGGCGATTGTCTCTTTCACCTTTTCTATGACGATTGGTGTGCTTTGGGAATTCTTTGAATTCTCTATGGATCAATTATTTGGCATGGATACGCAAAAAGATACATTGATCACGACGGTTCGTTCTGCGGGGGTAGATGAATCGATTCCCGGTTTTACAGTAGAAGATATTCATGAAGTCTCATTGGATGGAAAAGTGATCTCCCAAGAAGGATATATCGATATCGGTCTCATTGACACCATGGAAGATTTGTTCGTTAACTTTATTGGAGCCGGTGTCTTTTCGGTGTTTAGTTTCTTCTACGTCAAAAACGAAGACCGCTTTGTCTTTATTCAAAACTTTATTCCTAAAAAGAAAGAACAAGACAAGGATTATTTAGAACAAGAAATAAAAAATCGCGTGGAGGCTAATTAAGCTTCCACGCTGTTTTCTGTATTCCACTGATTTCTTTGTTCTTCCTGTGTCTGTTCATCCGATCTTGAATTTCCTGAATAATAGTACATCGGATAATACCACCGGGAACAATACGAAAGCATATTGATGATAAAGATCAAAATAATGAAGTTTCTCAAAAAAGAGCCGCCGCTTCTACGCTGCATTGGTCCATGAGATGAACCAAAGCCAAAAGGACCATAGTAATAAAAATGCGTGTTCTGGAAAGGCCCTTGATTTGACTGTTGATCGTAGAAAAAACTAAAAGGATCCTGATACGCATTTCCGTAAGGATTGGACTGCCCTTGTTGATATTGCGAATAAGTAGAGCGATATTTTTCCGGGTTTGTGATTTGATCGTAGGCCGCATTGACCTCCTGCATCTTCTTAGCACATTCCTCATCGCCAGGATGAAGGTCCGGATGATATTTTTTGGCTAATTTTCGATAAGCCGATTTGATTTCATCAGCGGAAGCATCACGGGATACCCCTAACACTTCATAAGGATCTCGCATACTCACACATTCCTTTCATACAGAGTATTCTAACATCTTTTATCTAAAAGTCATGAAAATTCTATATTTTCACACAATCTCAATAGTTCAATTGAATCCCCATTTCACTTTTTTTATAATGGAACCAGAGAATGAGGCAACTTTCATGACTAAAAAATCAAATTCTTCCTACTTGAATCAATTATTGAAACCACAAAAACTCCCCAAAAAAGAAATTAAACCCGTATCCTATTATATTGAACCAGAAGAAGTTTCTTCTAAGATCCTCTACTCTATTCAAGATTTAGATCCGTTTCTTTCTCAGCTGGAATCCTTAAACCTATTCCAAGAAGAAAATGAAAACCCCGATTTCTATCTCGATCCAAAAACAATTCAATCCAAAAAGAAACGAGGCCAAAAAATCTATCGCTTTGTGAAAAAATTCGATCAGACACAGATTGAATTAAAGGATCAGGATGATCAGCTGTTTCTTATCTTGGATCATCAGAGTGTTGGAGTGATCGATAAAACAAAGGCCAGAGATTTATTTTCTCTTTATACAAAACAAAGTTTTGAATCCTTAACCGCTTTTGTATATGGAGGAGAAACCAAGTGCCTGCAAGAAGATCAAACTTTCAAAAGAGAAAACCTCGATCATATGCATTATAAAATCGACTTGGTCCTCACAAAACAAGAATCATCCGAAGAAAAAGAACAACGGCGCAAAGCCACTCAACAAGCACAAATTGATCAATACAAACAACAGCAGCTCGCTTATGTCAAACTAGTAAAACAAGCAGAAAAAAACACCAAAACATCCGTTTCAGAAAAAGATTGGAAAATCGTATCGATTATCTTGATTCTTCTAGTCGTCGGTATCCTTGTTTACATCTGCCTATCTTCTATAAATCAAATTCTTTTTTAAACATTAAAATCTTAAAAAACAATTCAAATAGTGTTTCGATTTGAGTTGTATTTTCTTTTTTACCCATTAAAAAAAGTCCCTTGCTTAAAGGACTTTACAGACAATGGCGGAGAGTAAGGGATTCGAACCCTTGGTGGCGTTAACCACACAGCCTTTCCAAGACTGCACCTTAAACCGCTCGGACAACTCTCCAGTGCCTAAATATAATACTAAGGAAAACTTTTTCTGTCAAACAAAAAAAAGCAGGGATAAACCCTGCAGGAGAACATCTCTCACCTTAGAAAAAATCAACGATGCAGAAGAGGTGAGATTCGTTTATACAGTACAAATACAATAATCCCCACGATAATTCCTTTTAATATATTAAAAGGCAATGTCATAAACAACACGAAGGTAAAGGTATTGGAAACCATTGGCAACAATGCTGTTCCCATACCGACGATAGCCTCCATCGGCAGTCCGTAAAAATACGAATACGCCGGCAGCGCAATAAAGTAATTGGCTAACGATCCAATCACCGCTAAAGAAAGAATACCAATCACTAAAGCAATCAAGGCTCCCTTTCTTGTTTTGTGGCGCTGATAATAAATAGAACTAGGAACGACCAGCGCTAACCCAATCAATAGATTGGATATTTCTCCGACACAAGCGGTATCTGTCCCTTGGAACAAAAGATTCAAAACAATTTTTAATGTTTCGATCACCGCTCCGGCCAACGGCCCCATCGCAAAGCCGCCAATCATAACGGCTACTTCATCAAACCCTAATTTGTAAAAGGGCGGAAAAAATGGAAGCGGGATCTCAAAGAGCATCAATAGAAACGCAACTGCCGATAAGATCGAAACTTTTGCGATCCATTGCACACGAGATGTTTTAGACTGGACAATCGATTCTGCTGACATACAATAACCTCCTTATCGATCCGTCCCTCTTCTTCAAAAAAGAAAAAGAGGTTTGTCACAAAACCTCTCAGGATACAAAAACGATAAAAAAGGATTTCAAAAAATCTTCTTCCA
>NZ_CALVBG010000031.1 GCF_944325745.1 uncultured Faecalicoccus sp.
GGACTTCTTTTTGTGTGGGATTGATTAAATGATTCATGCGATCATCTCCTTTTTTGAATCACATAGGTTTCAAACAATTCTTTATTATAGGCATCGGCTCCATCGGCATTGGAAGAGCGAAAGACCGGTGCTTCTTTCTTATTTTGGATCATCAGATCAACAAATGCACCCATAATGCATTGCGATAAATAACAACCTGTCAACGTGCTGATTGGGCCCATGCGATGGTTTGTATCGATCTCGATCCCGGCATCTCCGTAAGGAGCCATATTATCCAGCACGATATCGGCCAGTTCAAATAAGCGTTTCGAAGAAGGGTGGCGGCTGGCGATCTGTGAAGAATGGTTCATGCTTGTGATGGCGATGATCTTGACGCCTTTGGCTTTGAGCCGCAAAGCGTATTCCACAACCAGAGCATTTCTGCCGGAATTGCTTGCAAAGAATACAACATCACCGGCTTTGACATCGTAGAGATGTTCTAAAACACCGGCATAGGCAGCCGTTCGTTCAATCGTCGTACTTTTTGTGGGGTGCGTGGCCAAAGTCAGTTCGATCTCCACGATGGGGTAGATCTTGGCATAGCCGCCGGCGCGGGCATACAGGTCCTGCCCTAACATATGCGAATGGCCGGTTCCAAAGGTATACAAGGTATGATCGTGGATACTGGCTTCATAACACAACAAAGCAGCTTTTTGAATGGCTTCTTGATTCTTCTGGTAGGCCATCGAAAAGGCACGGATACAATAATCGGTATAAGTTTTTGCGAAATCCATAGGGAAGTCCTCGTTTTTTTTATTATATCATTTTTATTGATAGGGACAGAAAAGATGTAAACAAATTGGCAGCGCAAATCGCTTCGTTGTATACTGATACCGAGGTGATATCAATGAAAGTCTGTGTTGTAATGGATAATGGATTTGAAGAATTAGAAGCGATGGGACCCATCGCACTGATGCGAAGAGCCGGCTTGGATGTAGATCTTGTCGGCATAGAAAAAGATGCGGTGACAGGTCGTTTTGGGGTGACATATTCCCCGGTGATCCCCATCGATACATATGATTTTTCCCAAGCGGATTGTTTGGTATTGCCGGGAGGTCCGCATTGGCAAAAAATCGAAAAGAATGAAAAAGTTCTGGAACAGTTGAAGATCTTTGCCCGCGATAAGATCTTGGCAGCCATCTGTGCATCGCCGACGATCTTAGGGAAACTGGGGCTTTTAAAAGGCAAAAAATATACTTGTTTCAAAAGTATGGATGAAGATTTTGGCGGAGAATATATCTATGCTTATGCCGTAACGGACGGCAACTTGATCACGGGCGTTTCAGCGGCGGCCAGTATCGAGTTTGCGTTTGCGATCATTGAAAAGCTGCTGGGAAAGGAAAAATGTGACGAAGTCAAACAATCGATCTATTATGATGCCGCTCACTGATTATTTTCAAAAAGGATCGAAAAAAAGACAGACCGGACAGATCGGATTGGAAGTGGAACATTTTCTGATTTCCAAAAAAGATGGAAGGCCGATGCCGTATCATGGTCCGGATGGAGTGGGGCAGCTTTTAGAATCGCTAAAAGCAAGCTATCCGCAACATTATTATGAACAAGGCCAGCTGATGGGTCTGGAATCCCAAGACGTTCTGATCACTTTGGAACCGGGCTGTCAGCTGGAGATCTCGATTGCCTGCATGGCGGATCTGGATCAGATCCTTACAATTTATCTGCAAGCCTTAAAGCCGATCTTAAAAGCTCTTTCCAAAACGGAGTATGAATGTTGTTGGGCTGGCGGATTGCCTGCTGTACCGGCAGATCAAGTCATCCGTATTGATAAAAAGCGATATGAATTGATGGAACACTGGTTTGAGAAAACAGGATCGCGCGGCAAGGAAATGATGAAGGCCACAGCGGCGGTGCATGTCAGTGTAGATTATCAGGATGAAGCGGATTTTATTCGCAAATATCGAATGGCCAATATTCTGCATCCGCTGTTTGCCTTTTTGTGTTCGCATACCTCCCTGTATGCCGGTAAAGAAAATCCGGATGTTCTGCTTCGGGATTCCATTTGGCAAGATACGGATCCGGCCCGCTGCGGAATCTTTCCGGGACTGTTTGATCTTGATTTTGGATTTGACCGGTATGCACAAGCGATCCAAAAGATGCCGCTGATCTTGATGAATGACCAGGGGCAGTTTATCGATACGCAGGAAAAGACTTGCGAAGAAGTGGCCCAGATATACGGATATGAGGATCCGGCGATCGCGCATTATCTCTCGATGGTCTTTTGGAATGTAAGACTGAAACAGTTTATTGAGATCCGCAGCGCCGATTCCATGCCGGCGATCTATACCCAGGCGTATTGTGCTTTGATCAAGGGTCTGTTTTATCGGGAAGAATCGATTCAAAAGTATTCGACTTTAACGATGCGAATCCCAGAAATTCTAGAAGCTGTCGATCATCTTCGCAAAGACGGCTATCGTGCAAAGGTCTATGGATGTTGTGTCCAAACTTTGCTTCTGGAGATGTTTTCTGATGCCAAGAAAGGGTTGGAACCGAAAGAACAAGCCTATCTGGCACCATTAGAAGATTTGGTTTTATCGCAGTCGCATATCGCTGATCTGTCGATTGAAGAAACTTATCAAAAGGCGATCCAGACGCATTGGTTAGAATCAAAGGAAAGTGCGATGTCCATCACTCATGCGATCCAGAAAAGCGAACTGAATCTAGGGGGCAATATGTATACACGGACTTTACATATCCCTAAGATCTTCTCGCAACAAGACAAAAAGATCTTTCAGTCAATCGTCAAGACCACCTACGGGATCTTTTCAAAAGTGATTGAAGCTTATAAAAAAGATGCCGAGATTCGTAAATTATTTGGATTTTCCTCCGAACTGGAAGAATTGATCCTTTGCGAACCGGCCTATGCCAGTCCGATTCCCATCTGTCGAATCGATATATTCTATCAAGAGAAGACAAAAGACTTCGCATTTTGTGAATTCAATACAGACGGGACTTCGGCCATGAATGAAAATAAACGGCTGAATGATTTCTTAAAACTCAATAATATCTATCAAAACGATCCGCATGCCTATGAGATCTTGGAACTGGTCGACTCCTGGGCTGATGCCTTGATTTCTACGATGAAACAAGATCCGATCGTTTCCCCGTCTTCACGGATCGGGATCTGTGACTTTTTAGAGAATGCCTACTATACGGAACTTTATGTGTTTGAAAAAGTCTTCCAAGAAAAAGGATACGATTGTGAAGTCATCGATATTCGTCAATTGGAGTATACGAATGGAAAGCTGATCTCGAAAAAGACCCAAAAACCTATCGATGTCATTTATCGTCGAGCGGTCACCCGCGATGTGATAGATCATTATGACGAGATCCAGCCATTTATCCAGGCGTACAAAGATCATGCGTTCTGTTGTATCGGGGCATTTCAAACGCAGCTGGTTCATCATAAACAGATCACGCAAGTTTTGATGGATCCGTTGATGCAGAAATACTTTACGAAGGAAGAAGTTGGATTTATTGAAGCCCATTGTCCTTTGACTTATGATTTGACAGAAAATATCTTAGAAAAAGTGGCGGACGATAAAGATCGATGGATTATCAAACCCAAAGATTCCTATGCCTCCAAAGGTGTGTGGGCCGGGGTAGATCTGCATCCGGAACAATGGAAAAAAGTATTGCACAATCATTTGGATCAAAACTACATCGTCCAGCGTTATGTGACGCCGTATCGCACGATCAACATAGATTTGGTCAATCACGATGCCTTTATGGAGTATTCCAATATGACAGGGCTTTATGTTTATAATGGAGAATTTGCGGGCGTCTATTCGCGCTTGAGCGATGGCGGGATCATCTCGACACAATACAACGAGAAAACGATATCAACGCTGTTTCTTCGATAAAATGGGGACGAAAGTCCTCTTTTTCTGTGTCTTAGATGAAGTGGTTTCGTGTATAATGGAAATCAAAGAAACGATCAGTATGGTTTCTTCTAGGAAAATGAAAGATGGAAGAGAAAATCAAGAAAAACAAAAAAATCGTTGCGTATAAAATTCTTTCTTTTCTATTGATCTTGGCAAGCCTATTCTTGATTCTTTGGTCAGCTCTGATTTATTTCGCATTGGATGTGACCCCAGTCACGTATTATAAAAATCTGTGGGGCACATTGACTTCAAAATAATTGGAAGGGACCGTCTACTTAAAAGATGTGCCCATACATTTAGAAGGAGATCCGGATTTTTCGCAATATAGTTTAGAGGTATTAAGACGGGAAGTGCCGGATATGCTTCTGGAAAATTGTGAGGAGATCTATGTATGTGTTACAGGGACCAACAGCACCTGCGATCAGGAATATGCCAAGCACGACTGGTCGAATGCACCCACTCAGGACGTAGGCGCATTTACGGTCATGGCTTCTCAAAAGGTATATATCTTCAACAATCAGCCATATGGGATCTTTTTGACGGAGCTTTCATCGGGAACCTTTATCCACGAGCTGATGCACTTGTATGACCAGCGATACAGTCTAAGTACTCAAAAGGAAGTCTTTGATTTGTATCGGGATTATGCAGAAGAAATCAGTGATTATGCCACATCGAATTGTCAGGAATTCCTGGCGGATGCGGCAAGAAAGTATTTTTTGGCACCTAAAAAGCTCGAAAAAAAGAGCCGACCGGTCTATGATTATTTTCAAGATTTGTTTCATTATTATCAGTAAATAGGAGGTCTTATCGATGATCATTGTATTTAAACCACATGCAGAAGAAAAAGATGTCAAACGCGTCTTAGATAAAGTAGAAAAGCTGGGCTTACAGACCCATATTTCGCAAGGGGAGAACACCCTTGTCGTCGGCTTGGTGGGGGATACGACCCGTGTTGATCCGAAACGCATCGAGGTAGAAGAAAGCGTGGATCGCATCATGAAAGTCAGCGAGCCCTATAAACTGGCCAATCGCATGTTTCATCCGGAAGATACAGTGATCGATGTTTCGGGTGTCAAAGTGGGAGGAGAACATCTTACTTTGATTGCCGGACCGTGCTCTGTGGAATCCGAAGATCAGGTCCTTCAGATCGCGCGGGATATCAAAAAAAGCGGAGCAGATATGTTGCGAGGAGGAGCTTACAAACCGAGAACCTCTCCTTACTCCTTTCAGGGGATGGGATCGCAGGCTCTGGATTATTTATGGGAAGCCAAAAAAGAAACAGGACTGCCGATCGTCAGCGAACTGATGGCAGAAAAACATATCGATGAATTCAATGAGAAAGTGGATCTGGTACAGATTGGCGCTCGAAATATGCAGAATTTCGATCTGTTAAAAGAAGTGGGAGAACGAATCCAAAAACCCGTTCTTTTAAAACGGGGATTGTCGAATACATATGAAGAATGGCTGATGTCAGCCGAGTACATCATGGCACACGGAAATCCGAATGTGATCTTATGTGAAAGAGGGATCCGTACCTTTGAAAGTTATACGCGCAATACTCTAGACTTGCAGGCTATTCCAGTATTAAAACGGTTGACTCATCTTCCAATCATTATTGATCCCAGTCATGCGGGCGGAAAATGGTGGCTAGTGGAACCCATGGCCAAAGCCAGTGTGGCTGCCGGTTGTGATGGGGTCATGGTCGAAGTGCATAATGATCCAGAGTCTGCCCTGTGTGATGGTCCTCAATCTTTAAAACCGGACCGCTTTGATTCCTTGGCCAAGGAATTGCGAACTTTAAAAGAACTAGTCTAAAAAGAGCCCGATTGGGGCTCTGTTTTACTTTAAAAAGAAGCGGATCATACGATCATATAACTTTGTATAGGGTTGATAGCGCATGGGCAGATCTAACCAGGTCTTTTTGTCGACCATACTCTTTTTATGGGAGAAAGTATCAAACCCTGTTTTTCCATGATAGGCTCCCATTCCGCTTTCTCCTACGCCGCCAAATCCCATTTCGGTGGTTGCGAGATGAATGATCGTATCATTGATGCAGCCGCCGCCAAAGGAACAATGGCTTTTGATGCGTTCGATATGTTCTTTGGTGGAAGAAAAAATGTATAAAGCCAACGGATCCGGATGCGATTGAATCATGGCGATGGCTTGATTCAAATCAGAATATGTCAAGATCGGGCATAGAGGTCCAAAGATCTCTTCCTGCATAACGGGGTCGGACCAGGTAACATGATCCAGGATCGTCGGTTCAATTTGCAGGGAAGAAGGATCGGCATTGCCGCCATAGGTCACTTTTTCGGGATCCATCAAAGCGCAAAGGCGATGGAAATGTTTTTCGTTGATGATCTTTCCATAGTTTGGATTTTGACGCAAAGGATCTTCGGTGTATTGTTTTTGAATTTCTTTTCGCAAAGCTTTGACAAAGGCATCGTGCACTTTTTCGTGGCAGAGCACATAATCTGGGGCAACACAGGTTTGGCCACAGTTTAAATATTTCCCAAACGCAATGCGTCTGGCGGCCAAGGCAATGTTGGCACTCTCATCCACGATACAAGGGCTTTTTCCGCCCAGCTCCAAAGTGATCGGGGTTAGATAGCGACTGGCTTTTTCCATCACGATTTTTCCCACCGACTTGCTGCCGGTAAAGAAGATATAATCAAATTTTTGTTCAAGCAGCGCCTGGTTTTCTTTTCTTCCTCCGGATATGCATGTGATGAGTTCGGGTTCAAAGAATTCTTGGATCAAGCGCTCTAAGATAGTACTGGTATGCGGGGAATAAGCACTTGGCTTTAAGATCACCGTGTTCCCGGCGGCAATCGCATCCACCAATGGATCGATCGTTAATAAAAACGGATAGTTCCAAGGCGACATGATCAAGACCACTCCATAAGGAGAAGGCTTCACAAAACTGCGGGAAACATATTGTGCCAAGGGCGTGCGAACGCGTTTTTCCCGGGCAAATTTTCTTGTATGACGAATCATATAGGAGATCTCGCTCAAGGCAAGGCCTACTTCACACATATAACTTTCGGTTGAAGATTTTCCTAGATCTAGTTTTAACGCTTCTAAGATTTTTTCTTCATTGGCTTCGATTACTTTTTTCAGTTTCTTTAAGGTCTCGATTCTTTTTTCGATGGGCAATGTGGCCCCAGTTTCAAAATAATGGCGCTGTTTTTGGATGCGCTGGCGAATTTCATTTGTTTCCATCATGGTCCTCCATCAATGTACGATAATAAGTTTCCAGTTCTTTGGCGTTCATCTCTAAAGGAACCGGATAGAGCGGATTGGCTTCTTTTGCGGCTTGGGCAGCTAAATAGGGGATGTCTTGTTCCTGGATCTCTTTGAATGTATCGGGAATCCCAAATGTTTTCTTCATGGTCTTGATGGCATTGATAAATCCCTGTGCGCGAACCTTTTCGTCGGGATCTCTAGAGGCTCCGGAAACAAGAGCGAGTTCGGCCAGTTTTTTTGTGGCTTTATCGCCATAAGCTTCCAAGATCATCGGCAAGATCACCGCATTGGCATAGCCATGAGGAATGTTGTATTTTCCCCCTAAAGAATGAGCGATCGCATGAACATAGCCGACATACGACTGGGAAAAGGCGTTTCCGGCCAGAAAGGCAGCTTCCAACATATTCTTTCGGGCATCCAGATCACCGGGATCATTGACCGCTTTGGCTAAATTCATAAAGATCAAGGCAATCGCTTGGGTCGCATCGGTCCGTGTCTCTTTGGTCGTCGAATTTCCGATATAGGCTTCCACGGCATGGGTCAGGGCATCCATCCCGGTTGTGGCAGTCAAAGATGCGGGTAAAGTCTTGGTCAGATAAGGGTCCAAAACCGCATAGCGCGGAATCAAAGGGAAGTCGTTGATCGGGTATTTATGTCGGGTTCTCGAATCTACGATCACGGCAGCCAAGGTTGTTTCGCTTCCGGTCCCAGCCGTGGTTGGAATGGCCACCAAAGGAGGGATCTTCTTTAATACTTTTAAGATTCCTTCCATCTTTGCCAAACTCTTATGCGGCCGGGCAATGCGGGCCCCGGTTGCTTTGGCACAGTCGATCGAAGAACCGCCGCCAAAACCAATCAAAGCTTGGCAATGGTGTTGATGATAGAACGCTAATGCTTCTTCGACATTGTCGCTGGTGGGATTGGGAACGGTTTTGTCATACACGACACAACGGATCCCGTTATCCTCCAGATCTTTTTCCAAGGGAGTACATAATCCAAAGGATCGAATGCTTTGATCGGTGATCAAAAGAACCGTATCGATTTGTTTGGAACGAAAGAGTTGAGAAAGAGAGAAGATGCTGGGTAAGATCTCGGGTTTGCGGTAAGGCAAGAAAGGCAAGGCGAGATGCAGTATATTCTGATAGATTCGACAATAGGTCTTTTGGATAGGATTCATATGTAAAATTCCTTTCTTTGACAATCAAAGTTTTTCCAAACCACGTTTTATCACGCAAGACTGTGTCTGTCAATTCCTGAAAGCAGGAAAATTATGGCAATCTTTGATTTTTATTGTATAATGATTAAGCAAATGCGCCTGTAGCTCAATTGGATAGAGTATCAGATTCCGATTCTGGCGGTTGTAGGTTCGAGCCCTATCAGGCGCGCCATAGTCAAAAAGCTCAGCGAAAGCTGGGCTTCATTCAAATTTGTCGCCATAGCTCAGCAGGACAGAGCAACCGCCTCCTAAGCGGTAGGTCGGAGGTTCGAATCCTCTTGGCGACGCCATGGAGAGTTGCCGAAAGCCTTGTACCAAGTTTTCGGTTTTTTTATTATTCTATATCTTACTCATTAAACGTGGATGGGTAAGCAATAATATCGTCATTTTTTGAGTATACCCTTAAATTTAACTATAATATAAGGGAAAGCATGGGGGTTTAAGAGAATGAGAGTCTTTAATTATTCAGCTATTAGAAATCAAAAATGGGATTCAGAAATCGTTGGGTATATTGCGGCAATCTATAAAGAGGCCGGAAAACAAGAACTTTATTTAAAACAGCGTCCATATGAGTTGGAGAAGTTGGTGGAAATTGCCAAGATTCAAAGTACAGAGGCATCGAACGCGATTGAGGGGATCGTAACTACAAAGACACGTATAAAACAATTAGTAGAAAATAAAACGACTCCAAGAAATAGAAACGAAGAAGAAATTGTTGGGTATCGAGATGCATTATCAATGATTCACGAAAACTTTGATACTTTTCCTATAACCAAAAACTATATATTACAACTCCACAAGATCTTGTACAGTCATCTGAATAATCCATTGGGCGGACACACAAAAAATGTTCAGAATTATATCAGCGCAATTTTTCCGGATGGACATTCGGAAATTCTTTTCACTCCTCTTGACCCCTTACAGACTCCGGAGGTGTTGGATCGAATCTGTGAAGAATACAACAAAGTGATTGGCAAGATGGAATTGGAACCTCTGATTGCGATACCGATTTTTATCCATGACTTTTTATGCATTCACCCTTTTAACGACGGCAATGGCAGGATGAGTCGTTTATTGACAACGTTGCTTTTATATCGCTGTGGTTTCTATGTAGGGAAATACATTTCTTTAGAAGCAAAGATCTCAAAATATAAAGATCTGTATTATAGTGCTCTTAGAGATTCGGATTATGGCTGGCATGAAGGTTTGGAAGATGCAGTCCCATTCATCAAGTATCTTCTGTCGATTATTCTTTGTGCCTACAGAGATTTCGAAGATAGATTTGCAATCGTGGAAGAAAAATTACCGGCCATTGATAAGGTTCGGAAAGCAGCTATGAATAAAATTGGACCTTTTACGAAACAGGATATTCTCGAACTTTGTCCTTCGTTAAGTTTGAGTTCGGTGGAAGGTGCGTTGAGAAAAATGGTAGCATCAAAAGAATTAGAACGGAAGGGATCGGGCAAAACAACTTACTATGTTCGTCTGAAATAGTGACAAAATAAAAATTCACCCATATTTTTGATCGTAGAATCTGTTTAAAGATGATAGAGAAGAAAAAACCACAAGTTGATCAAATAACTTGTGGCTTTTTAGTAGCGCACTTGAAATCCGGCTTCGATTTGTGTAGGGAGCGTTTTTTGTTTGATTTCATCAATTTGGATGTAGCGATCCTCATATAGCTTTTCAATGAGTTTATTGATATTTTCTGGCGGGCCTTGAAGTTGGGCGATGACGCTGCCGTCCCATTGGTTTTGGACCCATCCGCTGATATGGTAGTGTCTTGCCAACTGTTGGACCAAATAGCGAAAGCCGACACCTTGGACCGTACCTGTAAATTGTATTTGTTTTCTTACGGTATTGGATGAGCTGGATTCCATACTTTGTGAATTTGGTTCAAAAAATCGCATACGATCTCCTTTTTATTCATTATACCATTCTTCAACAAGTAAAATCTTTATGAAATCTTAACATTTAACCTCCTTTTTCTTGATTCCTTTCTATAAGGTGTCTACAATAAAATCTGTTCAAATTGAAGAAATGGGAGATCGATATGAAGATTGCGATTGTCGGAAATGGAAAAGTTGGATTTGCGATAGCGAAACAGCTGGACCAGGAAGGCCATGATGTGACGATCATTGAAAACAAGTCCAAAGTTTTGGAAGATACGATGAATCGTTTAGATATTATTGGCGTTTTTGGCAACGGAGCTAATGTAGAAGTGTTAAAAGAAGCACAAGTCAAAGATTGTGAGCTCTTGATCGCCGCAACTAGTCAAGATGAAGTCAATATCTTGAGTTGTATGCTTGCCAAAAAACTAGGGACAAAAAATACGATTGCACGTATTCGAAACCCGGAATATGTCAGTGGGCTAAACTTGATGAAAGAAGAGTTGGGTTTGTCGATGCAGATCAATCCGGAAATGGCAGCGGCTTTGGAAATCGTACGCTCTTTGCGATTCTCTTCAAATATCAAAGCAACTTCTTTTGCCAAGGGGCGAATGGAATTAACCGAGATCAAGATCAAAGAAGGCAGTCCGTTGATCGGGCAAAGCTTGAGTGAGATCAGCAGCCGCTATAAATCAACGGTCTTGTTCTGCGTGATCCAGCGTGGAAGCCAGGTCATTATTCCCGATGGACAAACGATCATTTTGGAAGGGGATAAAGTTTCTTTGACGGGATCCATGCAGGATCTGGAGAACTTTTATCAGGAAATCAAGATCTTAAAAAATCATAAGATCCAGGAGATCATGATCGTTGGCGGCGGACGCATCACTTTCTATCTGGTCCGTCTGTTGTTGCGCTTAGGCATGGAAGTCAAAGTCATCGAGAAAAACAAAGATGTTTGTCTGGATCTTGTCGAAAGATTCCCGTCAATCACGGTGATCCATGGGGATGGAACGGATCATGAATTGCTGCGTTCTGAAAACTTAGAAGATATGGATGGATTTGTGGCTTTGACGGACAATGACGAAGAGAATGTCATCATTTCTATGTTCGCATCCAACCTGGGTGTACAAAACGTACTGCCAAAAGTCAATCGCGTTTCTTTAGGGTTCTTGTTGGAGAAACTGGGGCTGGAAAATGCCATTACACCAAAGAATATTACGGCCAATCAAATTTGCCAGTATGTTCGAGCCATGCAGAATACCGTCGGATCGAATATCGAATCTTTGATCAAGATCGTAGATGATCAAGTGGAAGTATTAGAATTCCGTGTGCGCGACAACTGTAAGTTTATTGGGGTGCCTTTAAAAGATCTGAAATTAAAAAATGAAATGTTGGTGGCCTATATCACCCATCGGGGGAAACCACAGGTTGCCCAAGGGGATACGCGTGTCAGCTTGGGGGACAGTATGATATTAATTAGTAAGATCGCAGGATTGAGGGATATCAACGATGTATTGGCTTAGACGAAAATTGCGCAAGATCAACTGGAGTCTGATTGCCAATCTTAACGGTTATGTCTTGATTTGTTTAGGAATCTTGATGGTATTGCCAACGATCTGCGCTTTGATCTATAAAGAAGATGTTGTCTATGATTTTTTGATCACGATTGCGATCTGTCTGGTAGTGGGGTTGGGTCTATCTAAGATCAAACGTTCGCGAAGAGATTTTTTTGCCCGAGATGGAATGATCGCCGTAGGATTGTGTTGGATCACAGCCAGTCTTTTTGGAGGACTTCCGTATTTTATTTCTCAGGAGATCCCTAGCTATGTGGATTGTTTCTTTGAGGCTGTTTCTGGATTTACGACGACTGGATCTTCGATCGTCCCAGATGTCACAGCCTTATCAAAAGGAATCTTATTTTGGCGAAGCTTCACTCACTGGATCGGAGGAATGGGAATCCTGGTCTTTATTCAAGCTTTTATTCCTAAAGCCAACGAGCGTTCCATGCATATTATTCGCGCCGAATCACCAGGTCCGATCATCGGCAAACTGGTCCCTCGAATCCAACAGACAGCGGCCATCTTATACAGTATGTATATGGGATTGACGATTCTGTGTATCTTATTCCTATTGATTGGCGGAATGCCGCTTTTTGATACGTTATGTTATACCTTTGGGACTGCCGGAACCGGAGGATTCAGTATTTCGCCTTTGAGCGTCGGCGAATACAACAATCTATATTACGAGATCGTGATCACCGTGTTCATGCTCTTGTTTGGAATTAACTTCAACTTGTATTATTTCTTGTTGTTGAAAAAATTCAAATCTGTATTTAAAAGCGAAGAATTACGAACTTATCTGTTCATTGTCTTTGCTTCGATGATCTTGATTGCCTTGAATATCTCTAAGATGTATGGCGGATTCTTTGAGGGCCTTCGCTATTCATCGTTCCAGGTGGCAACCATTATCTCTACGACCGGCTATGCGACCACGGATTTCAATCTTTGGCCGATGTTTTCTAAATCAATCTTACTGTGCTTGATGGTTGTAGGGGCTTGTGCCGGGTCTACGGCAGGCGGTATCAAGGTATCTCGATTCTTGATCATCTTAAAGAAGATCAAACTGGATATTCAGCGCTTGATCCATCCGCAAAAAGTGGCGGCAATCACCATGGATGGAAAAATCGTAGATGAGACCACTGTTCAACAGATCTTAACTTTCTTTGGATGTTTTATCTTGATCTTGTTGAGCTGTATCTTATTGGTTTCGTTGGATAATTTGGATTTTGAAACAACGATCAGTTCGGTTTTTACTTGTATTGGGAATGTTGGCCCGGCTTTTGGATTGGCAGGCCCTATGGGAAACTTTGCGATGTATTCAGATCTCTCAAAGATCGTCTTGAGTGTTGCGATGTTAGTGGGAAGATTGGAGATCTATCCGATTTTGATCTTCTTGTTTCCTTTGTTTAAGATGCCGAGTCTATTCAATCCAAAAAAGTTACATAAACATGTAAATTGACGGGAAAATCCCGTCTTTTTTGATATATAATAGAAACAAAAAAAAAGGGGGATTTTGTCATGGCAACCTATGTATGCAGTGACATTCATGGACTCAGTCAAAAATATTATGCACTTTTAGATAAGATTGACTGCGAACATGGAGATACATTGATCATATTGGGGGATGTGATCGATCGCGGACCGGATGGATTCAAGATCTTGATGGACGCACTGAAAAGAGAAAATGTTCATCTTTTGATGGGCAATCACGAATATATGATGTGGGAGGTCTTGGAGATCAATAAAGGAGAGATTCCTAACGATATCTCGGTTTTAAACTGGATCTTGAATGGGGGAGCGACCACGATTGCCGCCTACAATAAAGCCAGCTTGGAAGATCAATATTTTATTTGTCAGTCATTAAGAGCATTACCTTATGCGTTTACCGATATCGTGGTGAATGATCGGCATTTTTATCTGTGCCATACGGCCCCGGGCAAGGCAAAAGATAAAAAAGTCTTATATTGGAAGGATATCGAAGACCCGATGAATTTTGTCTGGGAACGTATGGATCCAAACGGTCCTTTTCTAGAAAACAAAACCATCATTGCCGGCCATACGATCGTATTGAACTATCATCCGGAATTAACGATATTCAGTGATACAAACGATCTGAAAACCGCAAATTATATCGATATCGACTGTGGCTGTGCCATGAATGATGAATCCAGCAAGTTAGCTTGTCTTTGTCTGGATACGATGGAAGTGGAATATTTTTA